>CAIQXC010000055.1 GCA_903875675.1 Akkermansiaceae bacterium | reverse complement strand
AGAACGAGCGCCATCTTCTTGGGAAGTCCGCACTGGTTCAATTTGAGTTCAGGCCCGATGACGATCACCGAACGGCCCGAGTAATCGACGCGCTTGCCGAGCAGGTTCTGGCGGAAACGGCCGCCCTTGCCCTTGAGCATATCGCTGAGGGATTTGAGCGGGCGGTTGCCGGCACCGGTGACGGCGCGGCCGTGGCGACCATTGTCAAAGAGCGCGTCAACGGCCTCTTGGAGCATGCGCTTTTCATTGCGAATGATGACCTCGGGGGTCTTGAGCAAGAGGAGGTTTTTGAGGCGGTTGTTGCGGTTGATGACGCGACGATAGAGGTCGTTGAGGTCGGAGGTGGCGAAACGGCCGCCTTCCAGCGGTACCAGCGGGCGCAGGTCCGGCGGGATGACCGGAAGCACCGTTTGAACCATCCATTCGGGACGCGATTTGGACGCGGCAAACCCCTGGGTGATCTTGAGACGCTTGGCAAACTTCTTGCGGTTTTGCTTGGAACGGGTAGTCGCCAACTCCTCTTCCAGGACCTTGGCCAAAGCGGTTAGGTCAACTTGCTTCAGCAGGTCCTGCAGGGCCTCGGCACCCATGCCGGCTCGGAACGAGCCGTCGCCGTAGGTATCTTCCGCCTCGCGCAACTCAGTTTCAGTTAGCAGCTGACCGAGTTCCAAGGCTGTGTTACCCGGCTCGGTGACGATATAATCTTCATAATAGATGACGCGCTCCAACTGGCGGGCACTGATATCCAACAACAAACCGATGCGCGATGGCATGCACTTGTAGAACCAGATATGGGAAACCGGCACGGCCAGTTCGATGTGGCCCATGCGCTCACGGCGCACCCGGCTGAGGGTGACCTCGACGCCGCAGCGGTCGCAGATGACGCCCTTGTGTTTGATGCGCTTGTACTTGCCGCAGGCGCACTCCCAGTCGCGGGTCGGTCCGAAGATCCGCTCGCAAAACAGCCCGCCCTTTTCCGGCTTGAACGTCCGATAGTTGATGGTTTCGGGGTTTTTAACTTCCCCCTTGGACCAAGACCGGATGATTTCCGGGGAGGCCACGGTGATGGAAACTTGGTCAAAGGCTTCCGGGCGTTCATCTACGCCGAAGAGTTCGCGAAGGTTGGTGTCAACACTCATGATAGGAAAAAATTGTTAGTGAGGAGGGGTTAGAATTCGCGGGCTCAAATCAAAGGGTGAGGTCATCCAATGAGTAATCATCGAGGCCACCGGTCATCCCTGAGCCGTGTGTGGAACCCTTGCGGCCGGGACGAACGTCGAGGCCGAGGGATTGCATTTCCTTGATGAGGACGTTGAAGGATTCGGGGGTGCCGGCCTCGAGGTTGTTGTCGCCTTTGACGATGGCCTCGTAGATGCGGGTACGGCCCAGCACGTCGTCGGACTTGACGGTGAGCAATTCCTGCAGGGTGTAGGCAGCGCCGTAGGCTTCGAGCGCCCAGACTTCCATTTCGCCGAAGCGCTGGCCACCGTACTGGGCCTTGCCGCCGAGCGGTTGCTGGGTGACGAGTGAGTACGGGCCGACGGCGCGGGCGTGGATCTTATCGGCGACCAAATGGCCGAGTTTTAGGATATAGATCATGCCGACCACGACGGGGTTGTGGAAGGCTTCGCCGGTGCGTCCATCATAGAGGGTGGACTTGCCGCCGGTGGTGCCATCCTTGCCATCGCCGATCCAGGTATAGCCGCGGGTCTCCGCTTCGCCGGGTTTGCGAGGGCGGGCCTTGCCAGCCTCGCCGACGATGTTGATCCCATCGACTTTTTTGGCCTCGCTCATGAAATCCCAGATGACTTCTTCCTTGATGCCATCGAAAATCGGGGTAGCGACCTTGAAGCCGAGGGCCTTGGCAGCGACGCCAAGGTGGGTCTCGAGCACCTGGCCGACGTTCATGCGGGAAGGCACGCCGAGGGGGTTGAGGCAGATGTCCACTGGGGTACCATCAGCCAGGAAAGGCATATCTTCTTCTGGAACGATCGTGGCGACGACGCCCTTGTTGCCGTGGCGTCCGGCCATTTTATCCCCGACGGAGAGTTTGCGCTTGGCGGCGATGAAGACCTTCACTTCCTTGATGACGCCCGGATCCACCTCGGTGCCGCTCTCGAGTTGATCGAGTTTGCGTTCACGCTCGGTGTCGAGCTCCTGGAAGCGGGCTTCGAAGGAGGTGATAATCTCGATGATCTTATTGCGGATAGGCGACGGATCAATTTCGATGTGGTCGTGAACCGATGCCAACTTACGCAGCAGTGTTTTGGTGATCTTGCGGTTGGCAGGGATGATGATTTCACCGGATTGGGCATTGACCACATCCAACGGAATCTTCTCGCCGAGCAAAATGTCGGACAAGCGCTCGGTCAGATCATCCGTGAGCTTGTCCGCCTTCTTCTTGTGCTCATCGTTGATTTTCTTCAACTGCTTCTTCAATTCGCCCGGATCGACTTTTTCGTGGCGTTTCTTGGCGAATCCGTGGGCGGAGACACGCACGTCCTGGACAATGCCCATACAGCCCGATGGAACCCGCAGCGAGGTGTCTTTCACATCGGCGGCCTTTTCGCCGAAAATGGCACGCAGCAGGCGTTCTTCGGGGGCGAGTTCGGTTTCCGATTTGGGCGTGATCTTGCCGACGAGAATGTCACCGGGTTTCACTTCGGCACCGATGCGGATGATGCCGTCGTGGTCGAGGTTGCGCAGTGCGTCTTCGCCGACGTTAGGGATATCTCGGGTAATTTCCTCAGGCCCGAGTTTGGTATCGCGGGCGGCGACATCAAATTCGGAGATATGGATGGAAGTATAAACATCTTCCTTGACGACGCGCTCGGAGATGACGATGGCATCTTCGAAGTTATAGCCATTCCACGGCATGAAGGCGACCAGCACGTTGCGTCCAATGGCCAACTCACCGTCTTCGGTGTTAGGTCCGTCGGCCAGCACTTGGCCCTTCTTGATCTTCTGCCCCTTGTGGACAATCGGCTTCTGGTTGATGCAGGTGCCCGCATTCGAACGCATGAATTTGCGCAGCGGGTAGGCCATGATCCCCTTGTCCACGTGCGTCTTGACCGCTTCGGTGTCGCTGAGGAATTTTTCATCCGCAACAGGCATCGAGCCATCAGGAGTGGTGACAATGATCTCAGCGGTGGCTGCGGCAACGATGCCGTCAGCTTCGGCAACAACCACTGCACGCGAATCGCGGGCGGCCTTGCCTTCCAGCCCGGTACCCACCAGCGGAGCCTCGGATACCAACAGCGGCACGCCTTGGCGTTGCATGTTCGAACCCATCAGCGCGCGATTCGCATCGTCGTGCTCGAGGAACGGAATGAGCCCGGCAGCGACGGACACCAACTGCTTGGGCGACACGTCCATGTAGTGAACTTCGGCCGGGGCGACTTCGATGAACTCCCCCCCCTTTTCGCGGGCGGTGATCCGCTCGGTTTGGAAGTTGCCAGCCTTGTCGATTGGGTTGTTCGCCTGGGCGATGTGAAAATTTTCCTCTTGGTCAGCCGTGAGATACTCAATCTCATTGGTGACGCGAGAATCCACGACACGCCGGTACGGGGTTTCGATGAAGCCGAACTCGTTGATGCGTGCATAGGTACACATCGAGTTGATGAGACCGATGTTCGGACCTTCCGGGGTCTCAATCGGGCAGATACGGCCGTAATGGGACGGATGGACGTCGCGCACTTCAAAGCCTGCGCGGTCCCGGTTGAGGCCGCCTGGCCCAAGCGCGGAGAGGCGGCGCTTGTGGGTGAGTTCTGCCAGAGGGTTGGTCTGGTCCATGAACTGTGAGAGCTGGCTGCGCCCAAAGAAATCCCTAACCACCGCTGACAGCGCCTTCGGATTGATCAACTTCTGAGGGGTCATGCCCTCGATGTTCACGTCAAAAAGAGTCATGCGCTCTTTGACCAGACGCTCGGTGCGGGCGAGGCCGACGCGGCACTGGTTTGCAAGGAGTTCGCCGACGGCACGCACACGGCGCGAGCCCAGATGGTCGATATCATCAATGACGCCATCACCCTTTTTCAACTTCAAGATATAGCGAACCGCTGCCAGGAAATCCTCGGGCACCATGATGCGCTGGTCGGAATCCACCTGAATGCCGAGTTTCTGATTGATCTTGTAGCGGCCGACGCGGGTGAGGTCGTACTTCTTGGGATCAAAAAACAAGCGCTTGAGCAGCGCACGGGAGTTAGAGGCAGTGGGCGGGTCGCCGGGGCGCAACTTCCGATAGATGTCCTTCAGCGCGCTTTCCTCGTCGCGGGCCGGATCCTTGCGCAGCGACTTGAGCAGAATTTCATCCTCACGGCCGTCAATAACCTCCACCTGCTTGTGGCCTAGCGCCAGCAGCTGGCGAACAATGCCAATGGTGAGCGGCTCGTAGGCTTTGGCAACGACCATCTCACCGTCGATGACGTCTTCGAAGGGCACCTTGTGGCCGAGTTCGCTTTCATCCATTTTGTCACTCAGAGCGAGTTTTTCCATCGCATAGAAGTGACTTACGATATCGCGATCAGTCGGATAGCCGAGCACCCGCAGGAAGGTGGTGGCGAGGAACTTGCGGCGGCGGCGGCGGCGGTCCAGATAGACGTAGAGCAAATCATTGGTGTCGAACTGCACCTCGAGCCAGGAACCACGGTCGGGAATGATGCGGAAGGAATGCAAGAGTTTGCCGTTGAGATGTTGCGAAATCTCAAAGCAAATACCCGGTGAGCGGTGCAGCTGGGACACGATCACACGCTCGGCACCGTTGATGATGAAGGTGCCTCGGCGCGTCATCATCGGCAGTTCACCCATATACACGCGTTCCTTCTTGGTCCCTGTCTCATCCTTGAGTTTGAAGGTTACATACAGCGCAGCGCTATAACTCTCGCTGTTGCGCAATGCATCTAACGAGGTAATCTTCGGGTTCTCAATGTCATAGGTGACGAAGTCCAAATCAATGGCCTCATCATAGCTTTTAATAGGAAAGACTTCGCGGAACACGGCTTGCAGGCCGGTATCCGAGCGCTCGCTGGGAGCTACGTCCTTCTGGAGGAATTCGTCATAGGACCGGCTTTGCACCTCAATGAGGTTGGGCGGTTCAATGACTTCCTCAAATTTCCCGAAATAGAGACGTTCAGCCATGGCAATTAGTGGTGTTCTTTCTTACAAGTTAAGCCCGAGCCGCGGACGGTCTCAGGCAGGGGTGATTTACAGTCGTTAGAGAGGAGTGACGGGATCGGAGCGAAAGCACAGGAATAAATTGGAATCTCGAGCCGATCTCGGCAGAACCTCCCCGGGACGGCTTGCGCCAGTCCCGGGGAAATCCGTTGGTTTGAATTACTTGATCTCGATCTTGGCACCAGCCTCTTCGAGCTTCTTCTTGGCGGCCTCGGCGGCGTCTTTGCCGACGCCTTCGAGGATTTTCGCCGGTGAGCTTTCGACGAGTTTCTTGGCATCGGCCAGACCCAAACCAGGGACCACTTCGCGCACCACCTTGATGACGGCAATCTTGTTGGCTCCGTGGTCGGTTAGGACGACGTCAAATTCTGTCTTCTCTTCGACGGCCTCGGCAGCAGCAGCCGGACCCGCCATCATGGCGACCGGTGCAGCGGCGGAGACGCCCCAGGTTTCTTCGAGTTGTTTGACGAGATCGACAGCTTCCAGGACGGTGAGCTTGCCGAGTTGTTCTACGAGTTGTGCAATGTTTGACATGTTATATTCTCCTTGTTCGGTATCGTCGCTCCCGGAGCCTCCAGGAATTTCAGAGCGGCAGCCGCCGCTCCGACGAGGAACCATTGGGTATTCAGGCGGTGGCGCGGAGACGCTGCCGCCATCAGTTCAGATTTCTATTCGGGGGACTCGGCAGCGGTGACGGCAGGCTCTTCAACGGCAGGCGTTTCTGAGGCGGGCTCCTCATCGGGGCTGAATTTGTTTTTGATAACGCGGGCGATGCGGGCTGCGGGCTCGTTGATGGTGCCAAGCAATTGGGACAGCACGGCCTCGCGGGATGGGATATCGGCGATGGCGCGCAGCTTGGCGGTATCGAGCACGGCATTACCGAGGATACCGACGCGCATTTCAGGTTTCTTAAACTCCTTCTCGAAGTTCTTGATCGCCTTGGCAGCGGCAAACACTTCGCTTGCGCCGGTGACGAAGGCCGTTTGACCGACGAGTTCGCTACCAATGTCGGGCAACCCGGCTTCGGTAAGCACCTTGCGCATGTAACTATTTTTGGCAACGGTGCAGGAGGCACCGACGGCGAAGAGGCGGTTGCGCAGTTCGGTGAACTGCTTGACCTTGAGGCCGGTGTAATCAATGACAATCAGATAGGGAGAGGCATTGACACGCTCCAGCAAGCCGGTGATGATGATATTCTTATCAGGATTCATGGTATTGGCGGGCCGGGATTAAGCAGAGGCTTTGGTATAGGTGGCGGCTTCCAGCGGCAAGCCGGGAAGCATTGATGCAGCCAAGGTGACACTGCGGATATAGTTGCCCTTGGCGGCAGCTGGTTTGGCCCGCACCACGCCATCAACGAAGGCACGGCCGTTTTCAAACAATTGCACCGGATCGAAGGACGCCTTGCCGATAGAACCGGAAACGTTACCGTTCTTATCGAGTTTGAAGTCAATCCGGCCAGCCTTCACTTCGCGAACGGCTTTGGCAGTGTCGTCAGTGACGGTGCCGGTTTTCGGATTGGGCATCAGCCCGCGGGGGCCGAGGATACGGGCGATTTTGCGCACTTCCGCCATGGCATCAGGAGTGGCGATGGCAGAATCAAAGTCAGTGAACCCTTCCTGCACCCGCTTGATGAGGTCTTCATAACCGACGTGCTCGGCTCCTGCGGCGATGGCCGCTTCAGCTGCCACGCCTTGGGCGAACACAGCGACGCGGACGTTTCGACCGGTGCCATGAGGGAGGGAAACGGAACCACGCACCATCTGATCGCTCTTTCTTGGATCCACGCCGAGGTGGAAGGAGAGGGTGACGGTGGGGGTGAATTTGGGCGCCGGGAATTGCTTCACGATGCCGATTGCGTCGTCTAGCGAGTAACTCTTGCCGACTTCGACAAGTGCCACGGCTTTCTGATAGCGTTTGCTGCGGTGTTTGGCCATTGGTATTATTGGTTTGCAGTGCTTTCGGATGCCACCGGTTGTGGCACCCTCCTGCGGGTGCCGGACCCCCTGTTAGGAAGCCCGGCTGAGAGGGGTTACATGCCTTCGATTTCCAAGCCCATCTGACGGGCTGTGCCAGCGAGGATGCGTGCGGCGGCCTCGGGATCGCGGGTATTGAGGTCGGGCATCTTGATTTTAACCACGTCCATCAATTGCTCCTTGGTAATTTTACCGACCTTGACTTTATTGGACTCCTTGGAACCGGAGGCAAGGCCTGCGGCTTTCTTGAGGAGATTGCCTGCGGGAGGCTTCTTGGTGATGTAGGTAAAGGACTTATCCTTGTAAACCGAGATGACCACTGGCAACACATCGCCAGCCTGGCTTTGAGTGTTGGCATTGAAATCCTTGCAGAACGCCATGATATTGACGCCGGCTTGACCGAGGGCTGGACCGACGGGTGGTGACGGATTAGCGGCACCCGCGGGAATTTGAAGCTTGATGACTTTGACGACTTCCTTGGCCATGATAGTGAGGGGTTACAATAACGTTAGAGGGACTTGTGGGAGAGCGGAGTTGACCGGCCCGCAGCCGGAAGCGTGTTAGGCACGCTCGACCTGCCAGTATTCAAGTTCAACCGGAGTGCTGCGGCCGAAAATACTCACCGAAACGCGCAATTTGCCGCGCTCCGGATCGATTTCCTCGACAATTCCATTCTGACTTTGAAAGGGACCATCGGCGACCTTGACGGTGTCGCCGACTTCGAAAGTGATAGCCGGGCGGGTATGCTCTTCGCGCTCCTTGATTTGGGCGAGCATAGCTTCCACCTCACGGGGGCGCATGGGAGTGGGCCGGTCTTTGGTGCCAGCGAATCCGATAACACCTTCCATCTCCTTGATGAAAAACCAGGTCTTCTCGACAAGCTGGTTATCGGCGCTAATCAGATTCATGTTAACGATGATATAGCCCGGGAAGAACTTGCGTTTGGTTTCGGTTTTCTTACCGCGCCGGATTTCAGACACCATCTCGGTGGGCACCAGCACCTCGTGAATGTAGTCGGTCATCTCTTCGGCCTCGGCTTGGCGAAGAATCCGGTCACGGACTTTCTGCTCCTGAGAGGAAAGGACCTGGACAACATACCACTGATTTTTGACGGGGTCGGATGCGGACATGACAGCGAACAATCTATGGGTGAAACGAGCGAATGGCTAATGGCCTCACCGCCCGAGATTGGTGAAGAACGACACGATCAACACATGGAAGAAATCCCAGAACTGCACAAAACCAGCCAAAAGGATCACCGCGATGAGCACCACCACGGTTGAGTCGGTTAGCTCCTTGTATTTTCGGAATCCCTTGATCTTTGGATCAGACTCCCACGGCCAACTCGCCTTGCGCAACTCGCCTTTCACCTCGCCGGTGAAGCTGGAAATGGTGGCGAAATTGCGGATGGCAACCACCGAAGCAACGGCCAGCAGAGCATAAGCAATTCCAGATATGATCCAACTCCCGCCAATTTTAAAAAACTCCAAGAACTGCATGAATTTGTTACGTTGATCGAAAAAAAAGTTGGCACGGCAGGAGGGACTCGAACCCCCAACACTCGGTTTTGGAGACCGATGCTCTACCAATTGAACTACTGCCGTTTTGAGGCGACTCAGGGGCAGCCCGGGTCGGTCCGGGATGCCCCATCATCAAGAGGGTCAGGCCCGCGCATCGACTGCGTGAGCCTGGTTGAAATTAGTCAAGGATGTCACCCACACGACCGGCGCCGACGGTGCGGCCGCCTTCGCGGATGGCGAAGCGCATGGTGCGCTCCATGGCGATGGGAGTGATGAGTTCGACTTCCAGCTCGATGTTGTCACCGGGCATCACCATCTCGACGCCTTCTGGCAGCTTGATGCTACCCGTCACGTCGGTGGTGCGGAAATAGAACTGGGGACGATAGTTAGAGAAGAACGGGGTGTGGCGGCCACCTTCTTCCTTGGAGAGCACATAAATTTCCGATTTGAATTTCATGTGGCCCTTGACGCTACCGGGCTTGGCAATCACTTGGCCACGTTCGACGTCATTTTTCTTCAAGCCGCGCAGGAGCAGGCCGACGTTATCGCCGGCGCGTCCTTCGTCGAGGAGCTTGCGGAACATTTCAATGTCGGTGACGGTGGTTTTGACGGTATCGCGAATGCCGACAATTTCGACTTCTTCCATTTTCTTAACGATACCGCGTTCGATACGGCCGGTACAGACGGTGCCGCGTCCTTCAATGGAGAACACGTCTTCGACGGGCATCAGGAATGTTTTGTCGGTGACGCGCACTGGCTCGGGGATATAGGAGTCCACCGCATCCATCAGCTTCATGATGTTTTCCTTTTGGGTAACATCGCCATCCAGAGCCCCCTTGGCCGAGCCCATCACGATGGGGATCTCATCGCCTGGGAATTCATACACTGAGAGCAAGTCGCGCACTTCCATCTCGACGAGCTCGAGCAGCTCGGCATCGTCAACCAAGTCCACCTTATTCATGAACACCACCAAGGCGGGAACACCCACTTGGCGAGCCAACAGGATGTGTTCGCGAGTTTGGGGCATCGGGCCGTCAGCAGCGGACACCACGAGAATGGCACCGTCCATCTGAGCGGCACCGGTGATCATGTTCTTCACGTAGTCGGCGTGACCGGGGCAATCCACGTGAGCATAATGGCGTTTCAACGTTTCGTACTCGACGTGGGCGGTGTTGATGGTGATT
>CAIQXC010000054.1 GCA_903875675.1 Akkermansiaceae bacterium | reverse complement strand
TTCAAACTGCGCGAGGGTGAGCCGCTCGGTGCCCGCGTCACCCTGCGTGGTGCCCGCATGTGGGAGTTCATGCACCGCTTCATCCACATCACCGCCCCTAACATCCGCGACTTCCGTGGCATCTCCTCCAAGTCATTTGACGGCCGCGGCAACTACGCTTGCGGCATCCAGGACCAGGCGATCTTCCCGGAAATCGAAATCGATCAAATCAAACGCCATATCGGCTTTGACCTCATCTTTGTCACTTCCGCCGCCACCGATGCTCCCGGCCGCGAACTTCTTGCCGAACTCGGCATGCCGTTCCGCGATATGAAAAAGGCCACCGAAGTGGAGGCCGAGGCCGCCGCTGCCGCAGCCGCTGCCGCCCTCTAACCCACCGGCCCCACCCACACAGGAATCCCCACCATGGCAGTTCTAACAGATCCAATCGCCGACTTCTTCACCCGTTTCAAGAATGCTTGTAACGCGGGTAACGAGGAATTCACCGCCCCTTATTCCAAGATCAAGGCCGACATCGCCCGCATCCTCCAGGAGGAAGGCTACCTCTGGAATTACGAGGTCGTCACCGGCACCCGCACCATGCTCAAGCTTAAACCGAAGTTTCTCGAGGGCCGCGCAGTGCTTACCGACCTCAAGCGCGTCTCCAAACCGGGTCGCCGCAAGTACGTCGGCTTCGATAAAATCCCCTCCGTCATGTCCGGCCTCGGCATCTCGATCCTTTCCACCTCGAAAGGCGTTATGTCCGGCGGCTCCGCCAAACGTCAGAAGCTCGGCGGCGAACTCCTCGCCTCCATCTGGTAACCCCCAACTCGCCAAAGGAAACTTATACCATGTCACGAGTCGGTCTTAAACCAATCTCCCTCCCGGAAAAAGTCGCCGTCAAACTCGACGGCCGCACGGTCGTCGTCGCAGGCCCTAAAGGCCAACTGGACTTCCATCTCCCGGACGGCATCTCCCTCAGCAGCGAAGGCACCACTGTCGTCGTCTCTCGCGCCAGTGAATTGCGCCAGCACCGTGCCCTTCACGGCACCGCCCGCTCGCTGGTTCAAAACATGATTCTCGGGGTCACCCAAGGATTCGTCAAGAACCTTGAAATCCAGGGCGTCGGCCTGCGTGCGGCCGTCAAAGGCTCGGATTTGGACCTGTCGCTCGGCCGGTCCCATCCGCTGCTCCACCCCATCCCAGCCGGCCTCACCGTCACCGTCGCCGACAATACCAAAATCAAGGTGGAAGGCATCGACAAACAACTCGTCGGCCAGTTCGCCGCCGAAGTCCGCGCCTTCTATCCGCCAGAACCCTACAAGGGCAAAGGCGTCCGCTACGTCGGTGAACACGTCCGCCGCAAGGAAGGCAAAAGCGTCGGTAAATAAGCCACCTGCGCCGCAATCACCCCCATTCCCATCACGGCATTATGAGCACTATCAATCGCAAGGACATCCGCCGCCGCATTCACAACCGCATCCGCCGCAAAGTCGTCGGTACGGCAGAGCGGCCGCGCCTCGCCGTCCATTATTCCAACCAGCACATCTACGCGCAGGTTATCGACGACGCCCACGGCCGCACTTTGTGTTCGGCCTCCACCTTGGACAAGTCCTTCGAAAAGGCCTCGTCCAACGTCGTCAGCGCCCAGCAAGTCGGCACGCTCCTCGCTGAGCGCGCCCTCGCCTCAAGCATCAGCGCAGTGGTCTTCGACCGCGGCGGCCACCTCTATCACGGCAAGGTCAAAGCCCTAGCCGATGCCGCACGCGCCGGCGGACTTCAATTCTAACGCCCATCCCATCATGGTAACTCATCCTGAACCAAGTAACGAACCCACTGCTCCCATTGCCCCGGTGGCGGCGACTCCCGCAGCACCACCCCAACGCGACTATCGTGGCGGCGGACGTGGCGGCCAAGGCGGCGGCGGCCAAGGCGGCGGTGGCGGTCAAGGTGGCGGCCAAGGCGGCCGTGGCCGTGGTCCAAGGCGCGAAGAACGTGCCACTCCAACCGATGCGGATGGCAACGAAATTTCCGAAAAGGTTGTCTTCATCAATCGCTGCGCCAAGGTCGTCAAGGGCGGTCGGCGCTTCAGCTTCTCCGCCCTCGTTGTCTCTGGCAACAAGTTCGGCAAGGTCGGCCTGGGCTTCGGCAAGGCCAACGAAGTGGCTGATGCCATCAAGAAAGCCAGTGAGGGTGCCAAAAAGGTGCTCAAGCCAATGTGCATCGTCGATGGCACCATCCCCCACGAAATCTACGCCGAATTCGGCGGTGGCAAGGTGCTCCTCAAACCAGCATCACCCGGTACTGGCATCATCGCCGGTGGTGGCGTGCGAGCTGTCTGCGAAGCCGTTGGCATCCGCGACGTGCTCGCCAAATCGATGGGTTCGTCCAATCATGCCAACGTCGTCAAGGCCACTCTCAAGGCGTTGTCGCAACTGCGCACCCGTGACCAAGTCCTCTCCGCCCGCGGTAAGAAAAAGCGCGAGAAGGCGATCTGAGGCAAGCTTCGTGATCGGCCCGATCCGTCCAATCAGATAGATCCGACCGATCCTCTTATCCTGCTAACTTCTACCCGATAACTCTCTTTCATGAACTTACAAACACTCAGCCCCAATCCCGGTGCCAAGCATCGCGTCAAACGCCTTGGCTGTGGCGAAAGCTCCGGCCACGGCAAAACCTCGTGCAAAGGCAATAAGGGCCAGAAGGCACGCTCCGGCAGCGGTACCCGCGTCGGTTTCGAAGGCGGCCAGATGCCCCTGCATCGGCGTTTGCCCAAGCGTGGTTTCAACAATTATGACTTCCGCGATGTTCCCGGCGTGATCAACGTCGGAGACCTCGACGACGCGTTTGAAGCCGGTGCCGTCGTTGACGAGGCCGCTCTCCGTCAGATGGGTCTGCTCAACGGCCGTTGTGATTACGTCAAGGTTCTCGGCACCGGTGAGGTCACCAAGGCGTTTACCTTGGTGGTCAAAACCGCCAGTGCTTCCGCTCGTGAGAAAATCGAAAAAGCCGGTGGCACGGTTCAGGTACTCGCTTGACACCGCTGGCCGCCATTCATTGATCTCCGGTGAGGAAGTGCCAGCGCACTTCCTCGTCGTGCATCTAACACCATCCTCAGTTCCGTCCCCACTCAGTCATGATTTCCGCATTCGCCAATACTTGGAAAATCCCCGAACTCCGGGACCGCATCCTGTTTACCCTCGCCCTCATTGTCATTGTGCGCCTCGGCACGCATGTGACCATTCCCGGCGTCGATGCCACGGTCATCAAGGCGTGGTTGGATAGTCTGCAAAAGCAGGATCCGACCAGCCCCAGTGGTGGGATCACGGCTCTGCTGACCGTGTTTTCGGGCGGCGGCCTCCAACAGGCAGGTATCTTCGCCCTTGGCATTATGCCGTACATCTCTGCATCGATTGTGGTGCAACTCATGACAGCGATTGTTCCCAAGCTCTCTCGGCTTGCCCGGGAGGACGGCGGACGCCAGAAGATCACCCAGTACACCCGTTATATCACCATCGGCATCGCCTTTGTCCAAGGGTTTTTCGTCACCCGCAGTCTGATGAGTCCCGGCAGCATTCCTTATATGGCCGGTGTGGAGAAATTTGGCATCTTGGTGCCGGACCCGTCCTACACATGGATGGCGATCACAGTTCTAACGATTGTGGCGGGCACGGTGTTGTTGATGTGGATCGGCGACCAGATGACGGACAAAGGTATCGGTAACGGGATCTCAATTATCATTACGGTGAACATCATCTCCGCGCTGCCCGGTGCACTCATCCAAGCATGGAAGTACTTCACCACCGGTGAGAATCAAGGGTTCCACTCGTTGATGATGGTCGTTATGATCGCACTGTTGTTGGTGGTCATCGCGGCGACCATTTCCATCACTCAGGCGCAGCGGCGAATCGCCGTGCAATATGCCAAGCGCAACGTCGGTCGCAAACAATTCGGCGGCCAGACCCAGTATCT
>CAIQXC010000053.1 GCA_903875675.1 Akkermansiaceae bacterium | reverse complement strand
TATCACCCGGATGGGCAGCAGATCGATGAGGACTACAACTTTACTTCCCTGCTGCTTTCTCGGATGGGTCACAAGGGGATTTCCTGTATCGATGGTCACGGTTCCCACGCCGCCACGCCCAAGGGTGGCAAGCCGGAGGCCATTGGCAAGTTGTTGGCGGCGTTTGACGCCGAGGACAATGGCGCGTGGCAAGCGACCTTGCTGCGTTTGATGGAACCGTGGTCGGCGGATTCACGGGTCACCCAGCGTGCGGATCGGGCCGCTGCCAGCCAGGATCCGCTGGTCCGCGGGGCCGCAGCATTTCTGCTAGCGCGGGTGCCGGCCAATGGCAGTCAGTGGGCGCAGTTGGTCAAGGATCCGGTGCGAGCGGTGCGGCTCGATGCGGGCTGGGGCGCGCTCGAACGCTTGCCGAAAAGCGACGCCATATTGCTAGATATGGCAAAGGTGGCGCAGCACCAAGGGGACCAACCGGCCGGGCGGATGCGCCTGGCGCGCTTGGCCAGCCACCGCGGTGATCAACCGGCGGAGGAGGCACACTTGCGCAAGGCTGCCGACTGGGACCGGGGATCGGCGGAGCCACGGCGGGATCTGGCGGTCTATCTGGCCGGTGCGGGCCGCACTCGTGAAGCGCTTCCGTTGTTGGCGGAGGCGGCGAAAATCGCGCCGAAGGATCCGGAGTTTCCCTATTTGAATGCCCTGGCCCTGGCCGAACTCGGCGATGAGGCGGGCACCGAGGCCAAGCTGCGCGAGGCCATCCGTCTCAACCCCCGGTATGCGCGGGCCTATTACAACCTCGGCCTGTTGCTGTCGGGTCAGGGGCATGTTGAGGCGGCCATCATCTCGCTGCGCAACGCCGCCATATTTGCGCCGGATGATGCCGAGCCGTCGTATGCGCTGGCCACCATCTACCTGCGTCTCAATCAACGGGCGGCCGCCGCCACCGCTGCCCGTGAGGCGCTTCAGCGCAACCCGGCCCATCGGGAGGCCGCCTCCTTGTTGCGAACCATCGGGCAGTGAGATGAGCCCAGGCTCATGAAATTTCATGTCACGCGGCTTGCACTTGGCGCCAACAACGGGTGATGAATGCATGCCACTCCATCCCAATCATGAATCCGCCATCCCTGGCCATCGCCCCTGCCGACCGGCAGACCTTCGCAGCACAGGCCCGCGACCACCACCGCTGCCTGCTCATCTATGCCCGGGCACTGGCTCGAAACGAAGCCACCGCCGCCGACCTCGTCCAAGACGCCTTCGTCGCCGCTTGGCGCAATCTGGGCCGCTTCGACGTCACCCGCGACTTCGGGGCTTGGCTGCGCGGAATCATCCGCAACAAGTGGCGAGAGTACCTCCGCCGCCATGCCCGGGAAGTGGACGTCGATGACGCCACCCTCGAGGCTTGGGAATGCCGCTTTGCGCAATGGGACGCCACCCGCGACACCGGCAATGCGGATGTGCTCGACTCGCTCGACGATTGCCTGAAGCACCTGCCCGATTCGATGGGTGAGGCGGTCCGGCGTTTTTATTATCAGGAAGAACCCGGCGAAAAAATCGCCACCGCCCTCGGAATTGATACCGCCACCCTGCGCAAGCGCCTTGAGCGAGCCCGCCACGCCTTGCGCAGTTGCCTTGATCGCAAAATCCTAACCCCCGCCCAACCATGAAATCCAATCTTCAATTTGATAACATATCGCTCGATGGCGATGACCGCCTGATGGACGCCCTGCTGCGCGAACATGCCCGTGTCGGCAGCCATGCGGATGAGGGATTCCTCACCCGTCTCGCCAGCTTTCTCGACGAGGAATGCGAGTCCCCAGGCATCGCCATTTCACCCGCCGCGACAGTCAAGCGCCCGTCGCATCGCCTCGCTTGGTCGCTCGGCCTGGCCGCCACCGTGGCACTCGCCGCCGGGCTGATTTGGCAAAGCCAGCGTGCCGGCCCTTCGGCAGGTTGCCGGCTTGTTCAGCAATCCGAGCGCCGTGGGATGGCGTTGCTCACCGATTTTCCGCCGGAGCTCATTGAGGGCACTCCCAAGGCCATGAGTGTCCCCAACCTCGTCAACGCCCCCGACCAGGCACCCGTGTTCTTTGTTCCCCAGGGCACCGCCTTGCTTTCCAGGGGGAAAAAGGTCACGAGTAGCGACGATAACCCGATCATCGGTTCGCTCGACCTCATCACCGATGGCGATAAGCAGGCTGGCGAAGGATACTTCGTCGAATTGCTCGACGGCCTCCAGTGGGTCCAAATCGATCTGGAAAAATCCACAGCCATCCACGCCATCTGGCTGTGGCACTACCACTCCCAGAGACGCGCCTATCATGATGTGATCGTCCAGATCTCGAACGATCCGGAGTTTAAGACCGGCTTCACCACCGTCTATAACAACGATTACGATAACTCCGCCAAGTTCGGCGTGGGCCGTGACAACCCATACGTCGAGTCCCGCTTCGGCCTCCTCGTCGATGGCAAGGGCACCAAGGGCCGCTACGTCCGCCTCTACAGCAATGGCAATACGTCTAACGAAATGAACCATTACATCGAAGTGGAAGTTTACGGCATTCCTAGCAAATAAGAAACCTTCTGATCTAACTATAAAAAACCACGGCAAGCCGCCGTGGTTTTTTTATGTCACATTTCGGTGTTCCGGCGGCAACAAGGGGTGACTCCATGACCCATGACTCACCATGAAAACGAATCTATCCATCCTGTGCTTGGTGTCCCTGCTGGTTAGCGCCTGCGGAGACAAATCCGACAAATCTGCGTCCGAACGCAGCAGCCGCGGCGGCATGCTGCTCACCACCGACCTGCCTCCGGAACTCATCGAAGGAACTCCCCGCGCGATCATTTTGCCTCAGTGTACCCCGATGCACAGCCAAGGGCCGCAGGATACCCTGGAAAGACCCTTTCCCCAGCCTCCGCCGCCGCCACCTCCACCGCTGGCGCGGAATTTGATACCTGACGAGAGACACGGATTCCAGCCCCCTGGGCCGCAACCGCCGCCGGTGGACCGCGAACGCTACACCGAGTTGATCGACAACCCATGGCAGACATCCGTGGACGCGCCGCTCTCAACCTTCAGCATCGATGTGGATAGCGCCTCCTATGCCAACCTGCGGCGCCTGATCGTCGAGGGGCGAAGCGTTCCCATGGATGCCGTTCGTCTCGAAGAAATGGTCAACTACTTCGACTATGCCTATCCTCAGCCGACAGACACGCATCCCTTCTCCGTGCTTGTCGGTAACGCCGCCTGCCCTTGGAATACCCAACACCAGCTGGTCCGCGTCGCCCTCAAAGGCCTCGAAATCAACCGCTCCCAACGCCCACCCGCCAACCTCGTGTTCCTGTTGGATGTCTCCGGCTCAATGAACGAGCCGCGCAAGCTGCCACTCGTCACCGCATCGCTAGAACTCCTGCTCGAGGATCTCAACGCGTCCGACACACTCTCGATCGTCGTCTATGCCGGCGCCGAGGGTGTCGCGCTGCCACCCACCATCTGCGACACACAGGGCCACCAACGCATCACAGCGGCCCTCCACAGCCTCAGGGCGGGCGGTACAACCAATGGCGGTGCCGGAATCAAACTGGCCTATCAAATGGCTAGAGAACAATTCAAACCCGGTGGCATCAACCGGGTGATCCTCGCCACCGACGGGGATTTTAACGTCGGCGTCACTGGCGACGGCGGCCTCGTTCGGATGGTCGAGGAGTACGCCAAATCCAAGGTCTTCCTAACGGTTCTAGGGGTCGGTGCGGGCAATCTTAACGACGGCATGCTCGAAGCGATCACCAACAAGGGCAACGGCGTCTATTGCTATCTCGATTCTCTGGAGGAGGCCCGACGGGTGTTTGTGCGGCAAATGATGGGCACCTTGCTAACCATTGCCAAGGACGTGAAAATCCAGGTCGAGTTCAATCCGGCACAGGTGCGTGGATACAAGTTGCTAGGTTATGCCAACCGCATGCTTCGCAAGGAGGATTTTTCCAACGATAAGATGGATGCCGGGGACATCGGGTCCGGGCACAGCGTGACGGCATTTTACGAAGTTGAAACCGGTGATGGCCGCAATTTGCCACCCGCCGAGTCACTGCGTTACGCCACCACGCAGGAACAAGCGCCGTCCGGGAAATCCACGGTGAGCGACCCGTCGGCCAGTCCCGAGTGGCTCACCGTGAAGCTCCGCTACAAGGCACCGGAAGGTGAGCGTTCGACACTCATGGAGCGGCCCTTTACCGGGGGGGCCCGCGCCTTCGGTGAGGCTGATGCCGACTTCCGCTTTGGCACTGCAGTGGCCTTGACGGCGCTGATCCTGCGCAAGGATGTAGCTGTGGGGAACAGCCAATTTGCAGATGCAGGCACGATGGCTGCCGCAGCTCTAGGCACAGATCCCCATGGCGACCGTGCCGAGTTCCTTGGCCTGGTCAAGCGCCTCGCCAACCACCCGCACTGACTTTGCGAGGGCTCTCGCACATCGGTACCAGCGCCTGCCCAACCCTGACCTGCGTGTGCGAGCCACGTGGCTGCTGCGTCCCGCAGCAGGCCGTGACTGCGTGCCTCCGGCCGCAGCGCCTATGCAAAGCGAATGCAAGCGCCAAGAGAAGTCTCGCCGGATGGGCTGCCACTGGCACGCGCCGCGAGACGCGGCGTACACGGCCTGCGGCGTGACGCCGCAGGCACGTGGCGCGGCCGCCTCCCTCTGGATTTTTTGCTACGCTAGCTTAGCGACTCGATGGCCAATTCTCGCATCGCTGGCCTTGAG
>CAIQXC010000052.1 GCA_903875675.1 Akkermansiaceae bacterium | reverse complement strand
CCCACCAGGTGCAATAGCCGGTAACGGGAGCTTTCCAGACCTGATAGGTCCACGGCTCGAAATATGCGAGCTCCTTGTGTTTCTGATAGAACCTGGGCCTGAACACCAACTCGATGGCCGCGCCGCGACTTTCCCAGGTGAAGGTGTTGGGTTGCTTGTTGGAATCAACCCGCCCCGAATCAGGCGTTGCATTTGCGGAAGAGGTTGGCGGGACGCCAACACTCCTTGATGCGTCCGCGCCTGATGCCGAGCGCTCCTTGTTAGAGATTGCGGGTTCGATGCGTGTGGTACCGTCGGCCGGGCCGGCGAGCATCCAGTCCCAACGTCGATCATACACCGCGTTGTTGCGCAACGAATGGCTCATGCCCACACTGGTGCGCACCAACGGGAAGCGCTTTTGCGCCTCGCTGCCGGTCTCGGCGGGAAAGGCTTCCCCACTGCCGGTGACCGTACCGCGCAACACCACCGTCACGCCCTCCTTCGCTTCCTCCAAGGTGAACTTCAGGCGCTGCTCGACCTTCTCGCCTGTGGTTGCAGACGGGTCGGATTGGATTGCGACGCCTGCCACGGGCTTGCCGGTCGCATCCTCGGCGTGAAGGGTTGCATTCAGGATCACGCCGCCGTGATAACGGAGTTTCAATACCCCTTGGCCGGCATTCCACTCGACCGTGGCAGGCTCGTTCGGAGGCGGCGGCAGCGTCTCCGCCGCCGCAACCCGACCGACCAGGGCCAAACAGACGGACAGCAGGAGCAGAGGAAGTGAACCAAGGCGGGTTGGCACCGTGATTGGCACGATTTCCTTGCCAATCACAAGGGTGATGATGGCAATCGGTAGCAACAGCGAGATGACGAGTTTGACGATCATGATTCCATTTGCGTTACCAAATACTTCTTAGTTGCCATACGTCGACCGAGCAAGTCCCGTCCGTAAAGGCTTCGATTCCCAAGTCTCCGGCCGGTGGGCCCGCTACCTTGGCGGCCGTTTGTTTGCCGCCATTGATGAAGACCTCGATGATCGACCTGTCGAGGAAGACGTGCAGGGTGAGGGCTTTGCCGTTTCCCTCTGTCGCGATGGGGACGGCTGTGCCAAAGACGTCGAGGATGCCGCCCCGATAGCCGATCTCCAACCCGCGCTTGCCGTCCTCCGACCGGCGTACCCGCAACCCGCTGGCACCCTTGTCCGCGTTCTCGAACACGGCCTTGATCTCTAGGGTGTCGCCTTTTACGTCTAACACCCTCGTCCCGGTCAGGTCTTTCACGCCGATATGTTCCCCGCGGAGCTTGGCCAGTTCCGGCACCGGCACCTGCACGGGGTGTCCGTCCTCGCCGAGTGTCACCACGCGTGGCAGCGCAAAGCAGTTGGCCCAACCGCTGCCCTTCGTGGGGTGAATCCACGAGTAGATGATGTGCCGCCCAAGGTTATCCGTGGCAAAACTAACGGTCATATATTCCGCAGACCGGTCGAGCCTGCCTTCCTTCTCCTTGGCAAACTTCGCGGTCGTTGGATCAAAGGTGCCCACAGACCATTGCGGCGCGGGGTCGTGAGTGATGACATACATCCACTGGTTCCCGAACGGAATCATCTGCGGGCAATCCCAGGCATAGTCGGTCATTTTGCCGCGATACGTCCACTCGGTCAGGGCCTTGTTCCTTGCCTCGTAGATCGGTGCAACGTTGCCGCCGACACGGTCGGTGCCGGTGATGCCTAACAACATGAACGTGCGGCCGGCAGTCTTGAAGAACGACGGATCGCGCAAGTAGTTGTCCCACCCGTAGCCGTCTATATCGTTAGGCAAAGTCGGTTTCCGGACGGGATCGTCGGTGGTCTTGCCCCAGGTGATGAAGTCCTTGTCCAGGGGCTTGAGCATCACCTGGCCGTTGAACCTTCCAGGGACGGAGAAATCGGGGCCAATCCCGCTGACGGAAGTGTACCATAACTGCCAGTTGCCATCGCCGTCCTGCACGGCGCTGCCGGAATAGCAATGATGCTCGCCCTTGGCGGTGTCCGGCCAAACGGCCACCGGCAGGTGTTCCCAAGTGACGTTGTCTCGGCTTCGCGCGTGGCCCCAGTGCATGTGACCCCACTGGTTGCCGTAGGGGTTGAGCTGATAGAACACATGATACCAGCCGTCGGCGAAGAACGCACCGTTGGGATCGTTCATCCAGCGCGCCTCGGGCAGGAAATGATAGACCGGCCTGTTCGGATCGGCGGCGGCGACGGCAATCTCGGATTTCACTCCCTCTTCCGCCTTGGAAATGGCCCCGGCATCATGAGACAACGGTTCTCCGCTGCCACGTGCCGCGACGGCAAAAACTGCGATCACGATTCCGCGCAGGACTGGGTTCATGTGCCCATTGGAATGCTCTAGCATTTGGTTCATTGCGGGGCATCGTTTCATGATGATTGGGTCAATTCTTGAGCGGGCAGGTGGCCACGCCGGTGTAGGTATCAGCGGCGCCATAGTAAAGAAACCACTTGCCTTTGAAGGGCACCAAGGCGTTAGAGACCGTGGTGTAGCCGGTCATGCCCTTGATTTCCCATTCGTATTCCGGCCATAGGAACGGGTCCTTCTGTTCCTTGAGAATGCCGTTGTTGGGGATCTGCTTGTCTGTTAGATCCGCGCGATCATGCAGTTGCTGCCAGAGGCACCAGCCGCCGAGCGGTCCAGCCCCGGTCTGCGCCATGAGCAGAATGCCGTCGTCGCGCAGCAACGCGATCGCCCCGGCCTCGGCCCCGCGCGGCCACCCGGACTTGCC
This sequence comes from Akkermansiaceae bacterium, assembly GCA_903875675.1. GTDB lineage: Bacteria > Verrucomicrobiota > Verrucomicrobiia > Verrucomicrobiales > Akkermansiaceae > Luteolibacter. The sequence goes on along the minus strand of CAIQXC010000052.1, from coordinate 12,293 downwards.
GACCCAATGCCAGTCGATGAGGTTTTCGCTCCAAGCCAGCGTGCAGCCGTGGGTGTAGAACATCCAGTATTTGCCGTCGATTTTGGCAGCGAGCAGTTTGTCACCCACGCGGCGCGAAACCACCACGCCGCTGCGCGAGTTATAGACTTTTTCCGGATTGAACTTGAGCAAGGCCGGCCCGTGCTTCTTCCAGTGAACCAGGTCGCGGGAGGTGGCGATGGACAGGGTGTCGGCAATCGGCGCGTTCTTGCTGGTGTGGGTGGTGTAATTCATATAGTAAATCCCATCCTCGCCCTCGATGATGTGCAGGTCCTCCAGACCGCCAGCCCACTCGTATTTCTTGAACTCATCGTTTTCCGGATAGAGAACCGGTTGGGGGTGGCGGGTGAAATGGATGCCGTCCTCGCTGGTGGCCAGCCCGATGCGGCAGACCCTGCCCCAGCCGCACTCCGGGTTGTGGCCGTCGGCGCGGTAGAACAGATAGACCTTGCCGTCTTTGACCACGGCGGCAGGGTTGTAGGTGTTCATCTCCTCCCAGCGAATCCCCTTGCCCATGATCGGGCAGTCAAAGACAGACTCCGGATTCGGCTTCAGAACCGGCTCGGGATGCTTCACAAAGGGTCCCATCTCCCAGCCTTCAAGGTGGTCCTGGGTCGCCTTGGCCTTGGCGGCGGCCACCACCCGCGCGGCGGCTTCCTGGGCCTCGTGGGCCGCAGCTTTGGCGGCCTCCTCATCTGCGGCACGCGCGGCGGACGAACAGAACAACACGGGGGCGGCCACAACCGTGACGATGATTTTCAGGAATAGATAATGATTGGATATGTGTTGATGCATGGGGGTTCTCTAGTCGTTTGTCTATTTCTCAGAGGTGAACGGTGAAGCAGGAAGTCCAGCCTTGTTGTAGAGGTTCGCGTTGCCGGGAGAGTTCGTGAAAGCGTAGCGGACGGCAACCGGCTCGCTGATGGCGGGAGATGAAACGACAACGGTCTTACCGTCGATCACCGCCTCCGCCCACACCCATTTGCCGTACTTGTTAGATGTCGTGATGGTGGATGGCAAATCCTTGCGGCTAACGTGATGGCTGAGGGTTGCGAGTCTCCACGCGGACGACCCGGAACCCGACGTCGAAAACGGGCTGGTATGGGTAATATCCCCAGCGCCACGACGCGCGGACCTTCTTCGGCCGGTCCGCCCACGACCCGCCACGAACCACCTTGCGGTCATATCCTGCACCGCACTTGCCGTAATCCGAGAGGGTCCATTCAGAGACGTTGCCGAGCATATCGAACAAGCCGAATGGGTTTGGCTGATAGGATCCCACGTTGGCCGTGACGCAATGGTGGTCATCAAAGCGCCTGTCACGAGGAATAAAATCCTCCAACTCGGGCCGTCCGAATTCCCTGACGCTGAGCTCGATGATCGACGCATCAGCGAAATTCGCAAACTTCGAGAAGTCCGTGTCCACATCGCCATAAAAAAACGGCGTATCGGTGCCGCCGCGGCACGCCCACTCCCATTGGGCCTCGGTCGGTAAACTATAGACATCGCCAGTCTTGCTAGATAACCACTTGCAGAACGCCACCGCTTCGTTCCAAGTGACGCGTGAAACCGGCTGCTGCGGGCCGTTGACCGGCAGGCCTTCGCGGGTCAGGCCGAAGCCCGGCAGGTCGATGAAGCGGGTATCGTGTGCCGGATCGAACAAGGCATACATCTCGTTGGTTGTCTCGGTTGTGGCCATATAAAACGCTTTGTCGATCCGCTCGACCCGGCTCGGTCCCTCATCGGCAAACCCGTCATCGGCCCCCATGACGTAGGTCCCGGCGGGGATCTGGATCAACTTGAGATGAATGTCTTTGGTCAGATCTACGGTGACCCAATCCCCCGACGGAATGGCTTTGAACGGCCAACCCGCGGCTTGCGGAGGCGGCTTGCGGGCGGCCACGGGTGCGGTGCGTGGCGCTGGCGGAATCGCCGGTGGATTGGTACGCTTCAAACTGGGCCGGGCGAGGAATTCCAGGTTGAGCGGGGCTGTCGGGTCGCCGAGCGGAAGTTCGGGGTCATCGGTGATGGCGGCATAGAGTTTGCGGAGGGCCGAGCGTTCCTCATGTTGCTTGGCGATATAGGTGCTGCCCAGGCGGTCAGACCACGTCCCGAAGCAGGGCACATTCATGTCGATCCAAGTGACGAGCCTGTCCCACTCCTCCGCCGTGAGTTTCACCTCGTAATGCCCCTTCTCTAGCACTTGCACCAACTCGCTCGTCGATGCATGATACTCGAGCGGTTTGAGCATGTGATAATCGCCCTCGGGTCCCGGGCGGCGCACATAAGGATGCAGCGCCAGATAGGATTTATAGAACTCATTGGATCCGTGTTTTTTGTCGGCAAAGTTCGGACGGTCCGTCTTCGTGCCGTCATGACACTTGACACACTTGGCATCTAACACCGGTTGGATCTCACGCAGGAAATCAAACCCACGGGTCAGGCCGTACCATGGCTCGATCGCGGCGGGGGCCTTGCCGGAGGCCAGTGAATTGCGCGACGCACCCGAACTGCCCCGGCCCTCGTGGCAGCCGATGCAGGAGACGTTCTCACCGGGCATGGCGGTCATCCAACTCCGCATAATCTGATAGGCCCGGCCTTGCCGGTCCACCGGTTGGAGGATCAGCGGCGTGTTCGCGGGGACCCGGAACATCGCCGAGCCGTCCTTCTCGACGGGCACCGTGCCGAGAATACGTTTCGGTTCCCAGCCGCCCTCGACGGCCGCGTTGATATATCCGCCCATGTCTTTGCCCGAGTAATTGAAATGCAGCTCAAGCACCCGGATGCGGTCGATGCTGCCCCGCGGCACTCCTGCCAGGCCGGGGCCGTTATAGATGTCCTGAATATAGACCGTGGCGTCCTTGCGGGCGAGATCCACGCGGTCGGGTATCACAGGCGGTTTCTTGGTCGAACGGAAGGGCAGCGGCTCGAATAACACGAACTCATTGGACTCCTTCAGCAAGAGCATGTTATCGAATATATCGACCAGATAGAGCCCCCAGTTGGAACCCTCCGACAACTGAGCCGCGACCAGGAAGTTTTTCTCGTCGATCGGATAGGGATGGAGGAACTTCGGCCAGGAGTTGTTTACTAACTGATCTGCTATGACCCGGTCGACTTTTTTGCCAAAGCCGGGGATCCGCTGCACGACACCTTCCATTTCACGGTCGCCTCGGGCGGGGTCGAATATCACCAATTCTCCCATCCGCGGGACGCCGTGATGGCCGGAGGCGATGCCCACCACCTTCGTCGGATGGCCCGGGATCGGGCGGGCGAAGAAGATGGAATTCGGCCAATACAGGTTGCTCTTGTAATACGATGTCTGGCCCGTCCCATCCGGATTCATCCGAAACAGCAAACGGGTGAAATAATGCGGCGTGTCCATATATTCCCAGCGCAAATACATAACCCGTCCGTCGTTCATCACGGTCGGATTCCAGTTGTGATCCTGGTCGAAACAAAGCTGCCTGACCGTCGTGCGGTCTTTCGATAGTTGATAGATGTTGGCGATTTCGTCGGCACCAGCCAGGCATGGAACCCCCTGCTTGACCGCCGTGGAGCAAAACAAAATCCGCTCATCTGGCAGATAACAGGCATCGTAATTCTTCACGCCTTCGCCCATCTTCGGCGTGAGCTGCTGCGGAGACCCGAGTGCTTTGCCGGCCACGGGATCCAGTTCCATTTCAAAGATCTGCCAAGTGCCCGTGTCCTTGCTCACTGCGGAATAGAGCAAGCGCCGACCGTCCCAATTCAGATCGACGTCGGAGATGGATTTGTGGCCGCCCTCGGGCTTATAGGCACTCACCAATTCTGCATTCGGGTCGCGTAATTTCATGGTGACCAGCTCGTCATCGAGGTCGCCGGACATGGCTCCGGCACCCAGCCAGTTTTCCGGCAGGCCGAGGTTTCCCTTGGGCCGCTTGAGCAACAACACACGATCAAAGTCAATGGCGGGATTGGCCAGCATCACGTCACGTTGGAGCGCGCTCCATTGGCCGACGAGCGAGCAGAACTTGTCGAACGTCTCTGGCGTCATCGCTTGGGTTGTCTTGACGCTCTCCTTGGAAAATCCGGCCAGCGTGCGGCAACCGAGGTTGGCTTCGATGAGCGAGGTGATGGCCTGTTCTAACTGATCCACGCGCTCGGTGGAGGATTTCGCCACGGCAGAACTCATCACTGCGGCATCTTTCATCTTGTCGGTGATCGCACGCCGCAGCGCCTCGAAGTCGAGCCGGAATGCCAGCGAGTCGAACAGCTTCACATGGTAGCAGGCGGCACGCACGGCGCTGACGTCCGCAGCATTCTTGGCGGCATCCGCCACGGCGACCAGCGCGTCGCGGAATTCGCGGTGGGCGATCACCCGGGCATAGCGTTGGGCAAGCTCTCTCGATGCCACTTGTTCATCGGTGGCATTCCAAGGGGTGAGCCAAATGCGTGCTTCGAAATCCACCCGCTGTTGATAGATATCCAACGGCGAGGTAAAATCCCGGGCCACCCATTTCTGCATCTGCTCGACCAGCGGCGTCCACTGGGTCGTTATATTGTTGAACAAGATATGGAAACGCGTCGTCTTGGCGCTGCCGTCGTTGTCAAAGCGAATCATGATCTCGTTTCGCCCCTTGCAGATATTGAGGGTCAAACGCTGTGGCTTCCACAACTCCGTCTCGCCGGGCTTAACCTCATGAATCTTTTCGCCGTTGTGCCACATCGTCAGCGGCACGTCACTGCCCAGATTCATGTCCATCGGGCCGGCAAACTCGGATTCGAATTGCCTACCATGAAAGACGCTAGAATGCCCGGGCAACTTCAGGTCATACGGCTGCCCGGCAGGCACCGGGCCTTCATACTCCCAAACGCGGCTGCCGTCGGGCTTCTTTGCCCCAAGATCCAGCTTGGTTAGCGCCACCTTGAAATCCATTTCCGCCGCCTGTTTGCCCGGCGGAACGGCATGCGGACCATTGCGAAACCAACAATCGTTCAACGAGCAATTGCCCAGCGCGAACGTCGGATTCGAGTTACGCATTTTCTCAATCGAGGCCCGCAACGTATCCTGCCAGGTCGGGCCTTTCACATAGCAAGCCTCGATGTCAACCTTCTTGAAAGACGCCTCAATCCGTCGCCCCTGATCTTGTTCGGCAAATGCACCCGGGACAAGTCCCAGCATGGCCATGCCAATGAGTAGCATGATTTGGGGCAACATTAGGCATCGACCGCCCTTCAACAGCGTCAAAGACAGGTGGTTCAGCGGGTAAGCGATCATTGGGTCATTTTTGGCAACGCGGCGGGCGGGGCCAAGCACTTGTGGCAGCATGTGACAAAAGCGGTATATGGGTGATTGTGAGATCCCTGAGGGGAAACCATAAACTCCGGGCGATTCTCACACCACCCAGAGTTCTGCAGTAGCAAGTCGTTCGACTCAGTTAGTAGCTATCGCCAGGCGGCAGAATTTCCTGCCGGTGCCAGCGGGCAGGATCAATTTTACCGTACCCAGGGTCGCGGGTGACACAGGCGGAGTGACAACAATTCTCGTTTCAGTCGGGCCCGGCACCACGTCCGTCCAGCCGTTCAGGTCATCGGATACCTGGAACAAGTAGCTGGCAGCGGCATTCGGATCATACGGGAGGGACCACGACCAAGTGTCGGCGGTGTTCACCAAGGGCGGCAGCATCGCCGGGCTGGCGAGGGTTCCGCCCATGAAGAACTCAATGCCGTCAGCAACGCCATTTCCGTTAGAATCCACAAGAGGATCCAAACTCGCACCGTTGGCGCTCGCCCAGGTGGCGTAGCTCGTCGCAGTGCTACCACCGCTTGTGGGAACGACCCTCACGTTGTCAATCCCCCCGCGGATTGCGTCGCCCGAAGGTACCCGAGCCCGCATCACGATCCACAATTCGTGGCCGGCATCGGCACCTGTAGCCGTGTACGTAAAGCTCTTGTTAGTCCACGAACCGGCGGCAGGAATCCCGCCAGTCAACTCATCGATGCCCGCCAAAGCGCTGTTCGTCGTGCCATCCATCAGCAAAAAATCGTAGTTCATCGGGTTATTTCCGTTCTGCGCGAAGTCCGCGCTAACCGCATAAGTGGTCCCAGCAACAATGGTGCCCAAATCCTGCTTGGTGCCATTGTAGCCACCGCCGTAGCCTTGGAGCATGAACGCCCACACGCCGCCGTTTGCATTTGCAGGAAGCCAAGACCAAGCTGGCGGGAGCATGGCGGTCTCAACGCCATTCTCCCCACCGCCCAAGGCCCCTACGGCTTGGCTTAATTGAGGCTCGGCACCGCTGAGCTCCGCCCAGTGGGCAGCCCAGGGGTCGTTAGCATACGAGGCATTCAACCCGTTGTAGAATGTGTCCCGCGGATTTGGATTTTCGAAGCCGCCGTTCCGCACTAGATTGTTAGGAGCCTCGGCGACCGTTACCACATAGGTCTGGGTCAGACCGTCCTCAGCGGTCACGGTGTACGTCACCGGGTTGGTGAAGTTCTGTGCCGCTCCAGAAGCCGGCACGATGCCCGCATTGGGCGAAACTTCGATCGTCGGGGTGAGCGAACTCAAACCCGTGGCATAAGGCACTTCCACCGCAACCGTGTGATTGTCGTTGTCGATCACCCCAACCGATGAACCGATATCAAAGGAAATCATATCCTTGGAGGACAAAGTTGCAGCCGTGGCAATCACACTCACGTTGTCAATCCCCCCACGGATGGAGTCGCTCGCCGTCCGCGCCCGCAACACGATCCACAATTCGTGGCCAGCCACACCGCTAGTGGCCGTGTAGATGAAGCTCTTGTTGGCCCACGTGCCAACGGCTGGAACCCCGCCGCTCAACTCGTCGATACCTGCGAGAGCCGTGTTTGAAGTACCATCCAAGAGGAAAAAATCGTAGTTCATCAAACTGCCACCGGAATTTCTCGCGAAGTCCGCGCTAACCGTGTACTTGGTCCCCGCAGTGAGGGTGCCCAAATCCTGCTTGGTCCCATTGTAGCCTCCGCCATAGGCCTGCAGGTAAAATGCCCACGATCCGCCATTCGGGGTGGCAGGGAGCCAACCAGCCGTCGGCGGGAGCTTGGCGGTCAAAACGCCCCATTCCGCGTAGGGCGTGCCGCCAACCTGATTCAATGGTGCCTCAGTGCCACTCAACTCAACCCAAGAAGTGGGCCTCGGGTCGTCGGCCCACGCGCTGCTTAGCGAATCATCCCAAACCTGGGCGCTCCTTGGGTTGGGGGTTTCGAAGCCGCCGTTCACGACGATTTCATCAGCCCGGGCCGCTCCAGCCAAGGCATAAGCGCCAGCCAGTGCGGCTAACGCGGTGTTGAATGCGATTTTCATCTGGCAAATGGGTGGGGGTGGGGTTGCTGGATCTTGGTTGAATGGATTCATGGATAACTCATCTGAGTTGACTGGCAAATGCATGCGTTAGACGTAAAAACTGTGCTTCATTGAAGTACACAAGCGAGCTTTTGCCAAATGGCCCCGCGACTGTCAACTTTTTTTTATTTAAAATATGTCTGTAGGATTGAGCGGAGAAACGGGGATCTGATCAGGGTGGCAGACGGGTGCTCCTCGCGTCGTTCGCCTTGGCTTCGGCGGCTCTGGGTTCGTTGGCCCTGGCCAGGGTATCGTCGTAACCGCGCATGACGAGGCGCTGGGTTAGTGGATCGCGAAAGGCCACTTGGAGCGAGCGGATGGAATCACGCCGGGTCCAGAAGCCGGTGCTGAGACGGTTCCAAACCTCCCCGTCCTGGTATTGGACCACATAAGCGAAGCGGCCATCTTCGGCCGCGCCGGAGATATGCCCAAGCACCTTGATGGTGCCTGGCAGCAGCTCCAACCTCTCATCGCCCATCGCAAAACGCAGTTTGGCGGGGCTCATGTTGATCAAGCGAAATCCGCCAGCTGGGAAATTTGCGGTATCATCGGGCAGTACCAGGCAGCGGTACACCTCACCGCTGTCCTTGCCGCTGGGAACCAACAGGAACAGAAACTCGCTGCCCGACACAGGTAGCTTGGCCACCGCCATCGCTTCCATTGCTGGTTTACCCGCGCCATTCGTTCCGAGCTTGCCCAACACCACCTGTTCACCCGTCACGCTGATCTGGTTCTGGCTGCTGTCCAAACGCCGGGTCAACCCGATCGTTGCCTTGCTGGCGAGGGTTGGATCCCCGCTCACGGTCACTTCGCGCTCCCCCGCTGCAAATTCAAAACACAAGGTGCGGAAACGAATGGTCCGCCCTGAGGTTTCCGCCGCAAACCATGGGACGACGGTGGCTAGAAGCAGACAAAGGATGAATTTCATGATCGGTGGTAAATCGTCAGGGGCGGAGGTTGCAGTTAGATCTCATCCCGCGCCAGCCAGCGGAATGAGATGATGCGGAAGCGGCGGCCGAAAGTCACATTGGCGGCAGCCTTTGGCGGGGCGTCTTCGGCGGCATCAGCGGCATCAAGGTATTCCGGGAAGCGCTGAACGATGGCCTCACACCAAGCTTGCGCACGGTTGCGGCCTTCGCCGGAGTAACCATACCCGCGGATCCGAAGCGTATCGCTGTGGGTGCCCAGAAAACTGCCGATCACCTGGAGGACATCGCCCTGCAACAAGACGGCTGGCGAGCCTTCGGCCGTGTTGCCACCATTGAGCGCGGCGGCATTGACCATTGGCTCCTTCTTGGGGTCGAGGGCAATGGCATCCCCATCCTCCAACGAGTAGAGTTTCAATTCTTTGTTAGCCTCCTCGATGGCGGTTTGCAGCAACCCCTTCAAGGCGTGGATGCCACTGGCAGCACCCGGACGACGATTGACGAATTCGCCCAGCGTGAGCACCGGCGCCTTGTCAGCATGGCCGCGCTTCTGAATTTCTATCACAATGTGGCGCGCCAGAACGGCGATTTGCGCGTCGCTGAGCGGGTGAACGCCCACCCAGCGTGCCGCCCGAGCCACCTCGACACCGCCGTTGCCCGCGCCGCCTCCAACCGCTAATTTCTCGTCCCCCGGTGTCATTGCCGGCAGGAACCGCGGGAAGGGCGTCGAGTATCCCGCCTCCTGCCGAACGCCGCCGTCACGGGTCGAGACGCCGCGTTCGCGCAGTCCCCCGAGCACGGCGCGCCAAGCTTCCACGCTGGTGGAGTTCACATTGAACGCCCCCTGAATCATCTGGTGGGTCGCCACTCGCTGCGGACGCTTGACCGCATCACCACCGCTCATCCGGGCGGTGGCCTGCGCCGCCGACACGCCGGGTGCCGCATGATAGACGAGCCGCGAGTTCAGCGGCACCTCCCCACTGGCAAATTCCCCTCCGCCCACCTTGGCCATCGTTGAGAGCGTGGAAAAATAATAACCGTCCCACAGCCGCCAATTCAGCGCGTACGAGTGGTCGAACCTGAAGCTGCCGTTGGCCCCCTGCCTGACGAGTGTCGGCGGAATCAAGGGATGGGCAAACGAGTTGCCCAGGGGGTAATTGAAGCGTGGCTGGCTGTCCGATGCCAGCAAGTTGGCACTCTGGAACCCGCCGAGGGACACCATCGGCGCGCTTGGCAATGCATACATCGTCGCCGCCGTCAGGCCGCGTTCGCTGGTTTGCCCCGGCCCGAAAAACCCGCGGGTTTCGGTGTTGGTGTCCACGTCCACCATTGGAAAGCTGTTAGATCCGGCAATTTCCCGGAATGTCATCTCGTAAGGTTGCGCCGGATAGGGGGCGAGGTTGTCGTCCACCGTCGCGTTGGCCGTCACCGGGTTGTTGAAGAGCCAACCCTTGGTCCGATGCAGCAAGTCGTGCGTCGGCTTGGCGGTGAGGCTTAGCACGCCGAAGGGGATTTTTCCTTCTCCTTTGGTATCGTTTGGTGCCTGATAGGCGTCGGCCCCGGTGACGCCGTTGGGAATTTCCAAAACCAGTCCGTCCGCGCAAGCCGTGCGAAAATCCTTCTCGTTGAGGGTGATCTTCTGGAGTGTCTTGTTCGCGTTGGCTGCGTTGAAGTCGGCAAAGGTGGCGTCGCCGGTCATGAGACATATCTGCGTCGAAAACGTGCTGCCAGCGGCACTGTCGTCGTTAGGGTCCGGGTTGTACCAATCGGTTGCTTCCGGGGGAATATAGCGGGAGTTGTCCCGCAAGCGCAGCTGAACCTTGAACCGGTCAGTCTGATCGCGGCGAAGGCAGACAAAGTCGCCGGTTGGCCCCCCGTTGGCAAAGCGATTGATCCTGAAGCCGCCCACACGGCTGTTCCACCCGGCGGTGAAAACCACGCCGTTGCCCGCATTGTTGAGAATGGCGCTGGCTCCGGTGTAGGTGCTGGAAACTCCCCGCTCTAACATGAAATTGTTTTTCACCGATGCCCAGGTGGCATTCTTGGGAACATAGGCGGTGAAAATCCTGACTTCGCCGGGGTCGAGATTGATCGGCGAAGTAGGACTCGGGATGCCGCTGCTTGACGTCCCCTGCAACCGCACGAAGAAGCCGCAGTTATTGGCCGAGCCGCCCCCCGAGCCCTCGTTCATGGCAGAAAACCGCACCCAATAGCAAATATCACCACCCGGCAGCGTGCCGACCGTGTCTTGCCAGCCGTTATTCCCGGCGTTTTTGCGCACATGAACCCCGATGGGAAGATCGTTGAAACCCACTGACAGTGAGGGAAACTGGATCGGCACGTTGTAGGGATTCCACAAAGTGATGATCGGCTCAAACACCAACCAGGTCATGCAGTGCGCATGTCCCGGATCTGCCGCCTCGTATTTCGCAATCCATCCATCATTCCAACTGCCAGCCGATAGCGTGGCTTCGTTGCTATCAGTCAGATCTTGGGTGACTAACGAAAAAACAATGTCCACCTTGGCGAGCACAGGGGATATAACCGGACGCTTCGGCGCGGTGTTAAACGTGCCAAGTTCAGGGTAGGGCACTAAATCATTCTTGATCACCAAGGGAATCGCCCCACCCCCGCCCTGCCCTTTCACGCGCTGCGCCAAATTGTAATATGCCGCCAAACCATCCCACCATGGCTCTGCGTAGGTCTTGGCATCGTACACCCGCAGACCCCGCAATGGCGAAGCACTGAAGTTCTCAAACACACTCGTCAGATCCCGCCGCATGCCGCCTGCTGCGGCGTCGCTGAGCACCCCCAGCGAATACGAACTGAGGTGATGGAACCCCTGCCGTGCCACTTTGGCCTCGCCGCCGGCCAGCGACAAGGTAGCGGTGCTGATGGCCCGTTGCCGTTTGGACCGATCCCGGCCAAGCTGTCCGGCAATAGCCAGCGGCGTCAACCCGCTCTCATCCGGCGCTAACAGCGTGGCAAACCGAGCCTCGGGACTTGCAGGAAGCTCGCCCGCACCCGGCTGAACGTGCGCTTTCACGTCCTCTTGCAAGGCCACCCAAGCATAGCCTTGGCGGCCTCCTCCCACAGATTGATTGATAGACATGACGCCGCCATGCACCTGGTCCCCCACCCCGCCGCCGATGGCTGAACCGGCCCCCACCAAGGTCACCGGCGTGGCGGGGCCTCGCAGAGGAAAGCCGACATCCAGCCGCTGCCCCGGCTCCTCACTGTCGCTGGCCAGCCACCCCCGAAACCGGGTGCTTTTTTCCCTCGCGTAATCCGGCGCGCTGCTCGTTTGCGTCGGATCCCAGGTCCATGATTCCCACACTCCGGCGACGTGGGGCTCGGCGGGCTTGTCCAGCATCATGGATGCGGGTGCCGCCGCCCTGCGATCCGGCCCCAATGACTTCTGCACCTCGCCCAGCGCCAACATCATCGCCAACCGGGCATTCGCCTGCGCCTGCCCCATCAACATCCCTTGCGACGACGTCCGCAAACTAACCGCGCTAAGCGTCAGTAAGCCCACAACGACAAGCGTCAGCAGCACCATCAGACTGAGCGTGATCACCAGTGCAAAACCGCCGTCTGCCGAGCATTCTCGTTGTGATTCAGTCATCGGGTGAAAAATGACAGTCAAAGAAATCTGTGTCAAATAAAAAATCAGAACTGGGGAAGATTGAGCATCCGACGGCTCACCTCACAGTGCGCTGCAACAGTTCCGTCTCGTTTGATCGCAAGCTCCTCTATCACCGAGAGTGGGCGGGTGACTCGGAAGCGCTGATTGTTTCCTTTGACTCTATATCTCTTTGTCCTATTTCTTCGGGGAGCGCCGGCATCTTGGCGGCAGGATTTGGCATCCTGCCGAATCCTCTTCGGGGAAGGATACCGATTTCAAAACCAAGCCCTGCACGAGAAGAGTCTCCGGCAGGATGCCGGAGACAGCCGCCAAGATG
>CAIQXC010000051.1 GCA_903875675.1 Akkermansiaceae bacterium | reverse complement strand
CCTGTATCTTTGAGAATCACCGTCATAACCGCATGTTTCAACAGCGCGCCATTCATCCGAACGGCGATGAATTCGGTGTTAGAGCAGACGCATTCGGAGATCGAGTACCTGTTGATTGATGGAGGATCGACGGATGGGACGGTGGAAGTGATCCGTGAATACGAGCCGCGCTTTGGTGGCCGGATGCGGTGGGTGAGCAAGGCCGACGACGGACTGTATGATGCGATCAACAAGGGGATCGGGATGGCGACTGGCGAGGTCATCGGAATTCTGAATTCAGACGATTTTTTTGCCAGTGCCGATATCCTTGCACAGGTGATCCAAGGGTTTTCTGATTCGGCGGTTGACTGTGTGTTTGGCGACATCCGGTTCGTGAGGGAGCCGGATCTAGTGAAAACCGTGCGCTACTATTGCGCGAAGCACTTTCGGCCGTGGATGCTCCGCTTTGGCTTTATGCCACCCCACCCGACGTTTTTCGCGCGGCGCGGGCTTTTTGGGCGCTTCGGCAATTACAAGACCGATTATCGAATCGCGGCGGATTACGAATTACTCGTCCGCTTCCTCTGGGTCGAGCGGGTTTCCTACCTGTACCTTGACCTTGCCATGACCCGGATGCGCCTCGGTGGCATGAGCACACGCTCGCCGATGAGCACCTACATTCTGAACCGGGAAATTGTGCGGGCCTGCCGCGAGAATCGGATGTGGACGATTCTTCCAATGTTAGGAATTAAGTATTTTTTCAAGGTGTTCGAGTTGCTAAATACACGGGATCACTGAGAGGCTGAATGGGGGTTGGCAATTTTATGACATGAACATACTCATTACGGGAGGGACAGGCTTTGTGGGGACGGCGCTTCTCAAGCAGCTGGGGCAGGAGGAGGGATGCGTGAGCGTTGCTGTGCTGGCAGGCGAGCGGACCGACCACTTGCCGCCGACAGTCGGGAAGATCGTGGTGCCTCCGCTGTCGGGCACGGCGGAATATGGCGCGGCGCTGCAGGGCATCGATATCGTGGTGCATCTGGCGGCGCGGGTCCATGTGATGCAGGATGCGGTGGCCAATCCGCTGGAGGAATTCCGCAAGGTCAATGTGGCGGGGACGGAGCGCTTGGCCCGACAGGCCGCCGCTGCCGGTGTGCGCCGCTTGGTGTTTATGAGTTCAGTGAAGGTAAACGGGGAGGGGAGGCGGGATGCCTACTGCGAAGAAGACCCGCCTGCACCTGCCGATCCCTATGGCATCAGCAAATGGGAGGCCGAGACGGTTTTGGCGGATATCGCGAAGGAGACCGGACTGGAAGTCGTCTGCATTCGCTCGCCACTCGTCTATGGACCGGGCGTGAAGGCAAATTTCCTAAATATGTTGAAGGTCGTCGCTAAGGGCCTTCCGTTGCCGCTCGCGTCTGTAGTGAACCAGCGCAGCCTCATCTATGTGGGCAATCTCGCCGATGCCTTGGCGACCTGCGCGAAGCATCCGGCTGCAGCTGGGCAGACGTATCTGCTCAGTGATGGCGAGGATGTCTCGACCCCGGAGCTGATCCGGCGGACGGCCAAGGCACTGGATGCACCAGCCAGACTTTTCCCGGTGCCTTCCGGATGCATGTGCTTGGCTGGCAAGCTCGTCGGCAAGAGCGATGCTGTCGAGCGTCTGCTGGGGTCACTGACGGTGGATAGCAGGAAAATCCGGCGGGAATTGGGGTGGTTGCCGCCGTTCTCCCTGGACCAGGGATTGGCGGAAACCGCGAAATGGTTCCTGTCCTCCCGTCCGTAAGGAAT
>CAIQXC010000050.1 GCA_903875675.1 Akkermansiaceae bacterium | reverse complement strand
CGGTAACGCGAAGGTTGTATTTTTCTAACACAAATATTATTTTTCAGATGATACCAAGCCGTCAGATGCCCTCGAGTCGTGAAGCCGCGCAGCTGGACACCACCGAGCTTCGAGCGGCGTTTCTGCTCGAAGACATGTTCGTCGTCGGCGAGGTGAACCTTGTGCAAACCGACCTTGACCGGGCGATTGTCGGCAGTGCGATGCCTGCTAGCCAGCCTCTTGTTCTCGGCAACGACGAGGCGCTAAGGGCGGACTTTTTCTGCCAGCGTCGCGAGTTAGGCATTCTCAATCTTGGTGGGGCCGGCAGTGTGGGGGTTGATGGCAGCACCTATGATCTCGCGCGCCACGACTGTCTGTACGTCGGCCGTGGCAGCCGCGAACTGCGCTTTGCAAGCACCTCGGCAGCCAGTCCCGCGGTTTTCTATCTGGTCAGCTACCCGGCTCACGCCAGCTATCCAACGGTCAAGGCCACCCGTTCGGATGCCAAGCGGGTGGAGGTGGGCAGCCGCGACGAAGCGAACGAGCGGACGATTTTCCAATACATTCATGAATCAGGCATCAAGAGTTGCCAGTTGGTGATGGGCTTCACTGAGTTCAAGCCCGGCAGCGTTTGGAACACGATGCCCTGCCACACCCATGCCCGCCGGAGCGAGGTATATTGTTACTTCGACGTGCCGCCAGAACAACGCGTTCTCCATCTGATGGGAGAACCGCAGGCAACCCGCCCGCTGTGGGTCGCTGGCCGGCAGGTGGTGCTCTCACCGCCGTGGTCCATTCATTGCGGATGTGGCACGGCAAGTTATCGCTTCGTCTGGGCGATGGGCGGCGAAAACCAGTCGTTCGACGATATGGACCGTGTCGCCATTGCCGACTTGCGCTAAGACAAATTTCCCTACACCAATATGCAGGCATTCGATCTCAGCGGCAAGACCGCACTGGTCAGCGGTTGCAAGCGCGGCATCGGCTTTGCCATGGCCGAGGGCCTCGCCGAAGCCGGGGCTGACATTATCGGCGTGAGCGCCACGCTCGAAGCCCAAGGCAGCGCGATTGAGGCCGCCGTCACCGGTCTCGGTCGACGCTTCAGTGCTTATCCATGCGATTTTTCTAACCGTGAAGCAGTAAAGGCATTTGCCACGACGGTCATGGCCGAGCAGGGAGTGCCGGATATTCTCGTCAACAATGCCGGCATCATCCGCCGCCAGCCTGCTGCCCGACATAGCGATGAGGATTGGTTTGAGGTGATGGAGGTCAATCTCAACGCTCATTTTCTGCTCAGCCGAAGCATCGGTGCCAGAATGCTCGAACGAGGCAGCGGAAAAATTATCTTCACCGCTTCCTTGCTCACGTTCCAAGGCGGGGTCACCGTGCCGGGTTACGCCGCCGCCAAAGGGGCCATCGGCCAACTCACCAAGGCCTTATCTAACGAATGGGCCGCCGGGGGCGTCAACGTCAATGCCATTGCGCCCGGTTACATTGCCACGGAGAACACCGCGGCGCTGCGCGATGATCCGGTTAGAAGCGGGCAGATTTTGGCGCGCATACCGGCGGGGCGCTGGGGGGAACCCGCTGATTTCAAAGGCCCTGTGGTATTTTTGGCGAGTGCAGCCTCGGCCTACGTCCATGGCGAAATCCTCGTGGTTGATGGCGGTTGGATGGGCCGCTGATGGTTCGTCAAGGCACCCGCCTGATGCTGTGCGCGGCAGTAAATTGCGCAGGCACTTAGCGGATTTCCACGCTGGTGCCTGGGCGGATGAGGGTGGGTAGGCGGATGGCGTCCCAGTTGGCGAGGCGGATGCAGCCGTGACTGCGGGCGCGGCCGATGGTCTCGGGGTTGGCGGTGCCGTGGAGGCCGATGCCGGGTTTGCTCAGGCCGGCCCAGAAGATGCCGACCGGGCTGTTAGGGCCGGGTGGGATTTCAAGTGAATCGGAGTCGCTGCTGCGTTTGCCGGTATCGAGGAGTTGTTGGTCGTAGCGCCAGATGGGCAATTCCACCTCATTTCTAACTTCCCAGGTGCCGAACTTGATAAAGCGGGCTTCACCTGGGGTGATGGGAAACGAGGCGATGAGACCGCGGTTTGGGCGTGGTTGGGCGGGTGTCTGCTCGTCGCCGTCGGGATCGGCCACCACGAGAGCGGCGGGAGCGGCTTCGAAGATGCGGACCTGGTTGATTTTGGTATCCACGACGGCATGGCGGAGGCTCATGGTGGGATCGGCTTTATAGGCGGCGCCGATGACTTTTTCGATCGTGAAGGGTTCGACATTGGGCACGGTGATGGATTGGTGAGGCTCGAGGTTATCGATTTTGCGGCTGCTGTTGAGTTCGACCAAATAACTCTCATCGCAGTGATAGCGCTCGGCCATGAATTCACCATTGCTCCGATAACTCATCCGTTTGCTCTTGGCTTGCCGGGTGTATTTCGTGGGCAGGTTCGGATCCACCCAATCCTTGATCCATTCCGGCACCACTGCCACTGCCAGCGGCGTTGGGACTGCCAGGCGGGCCGCGCTGAGCACGGACGTCCAGTCGTCTAGCGGATAGCCATGGGCCTCATTCCAAGATTGGACCGCCAGTTCGGTGAATCGCCCGGGTTTGCCGTCGATGATGCCGGGCCCGAACATGGCTTCGTCGAGGAAAATTTGCAGGCTCAGGGCTTCCTCACCCGTCGGTTTTTCACTGGCCGCCACTTTCGGCTTTTCCGGCTTGATGGGGATGTCCGGGGCATCTGGATTGACCCGTGTGGCGGATTGCTTGTTAGATTGGGGGCGGGTTGGTGCGGTTGCTGGCGTGGTAGCGGGTTGGGCGAGGGCCAGGGACGGTGGGAGGAGCAGGAAGAGGATAAATTTCAGCATGGAAGAAAAATGACCGGATGGGGATTAGGCGGGAGGTGTGGCAAAGGCGGCGAGGCGTCCGGCAATGAGTGCGGGGACAACCGCGCACACAACGATATCATCCCCGTCATATTCGGTCGAGAGCACCTTGGCCTGGCGGTGCAGCAAGCTGACCAATTCGGCTCGGTGCTGCGGGATGCGGTAGTGCTGGCGGCATACGCGTTCGGCCAGCACACGGGAGCAGGCGTGGAGCAAGTCCTCGAGGCCCTGGCCGGTGACGGATGACGTGGGGATGGCGTCTGGAAATTTTTCCTGCAAGCGAGCCAGCGCATCCGGATCGGTGACCATGTCGATCTTATTTAAAATCGAGAGGATGGGTTTGTCGCCTGCGCCCAGTTCGGCGAGCACCTCGAGGGTGGTATCGTGGAAACGTTCGATTTCCGGGGCGGTGGCGTCGTGCACGTGAATGAGAAAATCGGCCAGGACGGCTTCTTCGAGGGTGGCCTTGAAGGCTTCGATCAGGCGGTGGGGGAGGTTGCGGATGAAGCCGACGGTGTCGGTGATGAGGAGGGGTTGGCCGTCGGGCAACTCGATGCGCCGGGTGGTCGTGTCCAGAGTCGCGAAAAGCATGTCTTTGGCTATCACGTCGGAACCACTCAGAATATTGAGCAAGGTGGATTTGCCGGCGTTGGTGTAGCCGACGATGGCTCCATGGGCGGTATCGACCCGCTCGCGCTCTTTGCGTTGGGTTTTGCGTTGTTTCCGCAATATCTCCAACTCGCGCTTGGCCCGGTCGATGGTCAGGTAGGCGAGGCGGCGGTCCACCTCAATCTGTTTCTCGCCCATGCCCCGAGACGTGCCGCCGCCGCCCTGGCCGCTTTGGCCGCCGCCGGATCCGGCCGATTCGCGGTCCAGATGGCCCCACATTCGGGCCAAGCGGGGCAGTGCGTATTGCATGCGGGCCAGATCCACCTGCAAGCGCGCTTCCTTCGTCTTGGCGCGCCGGGCGAAAATATCCAAGATCACCTCCTCGCGGTCGATCACGGTGAGGTTGGCGAGTTTTTCCCACTCCCGTTGTTGGGATGGGGCGAGGTCGTTGTCGATGATGATCACGTCGCACTCATGGG
>CAIQXC010000049.1 GCA_903875675.1 Akkermansiaceae bacterium | reverse complement strand
GTCTTGGGTCTTGGGTCTTGGGTCTTGGGTCTTGGGTCTTGGGTCTTGGGTCTTGGGCGCTGCCTCGCTAGCAATTAGGTTTCCCACGTGGCGCTCGGTATGTATTCTGCGTCCGCCATGTTCCCGGAAACCTTCCTTGCCTCGCTCCATTCCACACTGGATGAAATCACCGCCGCCGGTCTTTACAAGCGAGAGCGGCTCATCGATTCCTGCCAGAATGCCAGCGTCCGCCTTCACGACGGCCGCAACGTGATCAACCTTTGCGCTAACAATTACCTCGGGCTGGCCGATCACCCGGAAGTCATCGCCGCCGCTCGCGCCGGATTGGAGCGCTGGGGCTTTGGGATGGCCTCTGTGCGCTTCATCTGTGGCACCCAAACACTCCACAAGCAACTCGAAGAGAAACTCTCCGGCTTTCTCGGCACCGAAGACACCATCCTTTATCCGAGTTGCTTCGACGCCAACGGCGGTCTTTTCGAAGTGCTGCTTTCCGAACACGACGCCGTCATCTCAGACGCCCTCAACCACGCATCCATCATCGACGGCGTTCGCCTGTGCAAAGCCCAGCGCTTCCGCTACGCCAACAACGACATGGCCGACCTCGAAGCCCAACTCCAGGCGGCCGATGCGGCCGGAGCCCGCTTCAAGCTCATCACCACCGACGGCGTGTTCTCGATGGACGGCATCATTGCCCAACTCGACCAAATTCACGCGCTGGCCGAAAAGTACCAGGCTATCGTGCATTTTGACGATTGCCATGCCACCGGATTTCTTGGGGTCCGCGGCCGCGGCACCCACGAACATTGCGGGCTGTTTGGAAAAATCGACCTCACAACCGGCACCCTTGGCAAAGCCCTCGGAGGTGCTTCCGGCGGCTATACCTCCGGAAAAAAGGAAATCATCGACCTGCTGCGCCAGCGATCCCGCCCCTATCTATTCTCTAACAGTGTCGCCCCGCCCATCGCAGCGGCAGCCATCCGGGTCCTGGAGATGCTCGAGAATTCCACGGCTCTGGCAGATCGCGTCAAGGACAACACCGCTTATTTCCGCAACGCCATGGCCGGCACAGGCTTCACGATTAGCGGTACCTCCCACCCGATTTCACCCGTCATGTTGGGCGATGCCGCCCTTGCCCAGCGTTTCGCCGATGTCCTCCTCGAGCGGGGGATCTATGCCGTCGGTTTCTTCTTTCCGGTCGTGCCGCAGGGCAAAGCCCGCATCCGCACCCAAATCAGCGCCGCCCATTCCCGCGAGCAACTCGACCAAGGCATCGACGCCTTCATCCAAACCGGCAAACAGCTAGCTATCATTTGAATGTTGCGCACGGAATTCATAGCGGGTGAGATTTCCGAATTGAGGCCGGAAGATTTTCACGACATTTCGCCACTGACATAGGGAAACATGTGAATTGTGGCAGTGAATTGGTGAGGGGGAAGTCTTCCAACCTGTCTGTGCATGAAACGACAGGCGAGAAGCCCGTCGACCATGACAGGCTGGAAGCCTGTCGTCGGCTGTCCGCAACTCGGACAAAAGAGGGGGTTGCGTTGATTTTCAGTCAGTTCGGGTAAGGGCTCCGAGGAATGTCCGTGCGGACACCTCGATTTCATCGGATTTCGATCGGATCAAATCAGTTGTTAGCATTCCGAACCAAGCCTCGCCTTCTTCTTTGGTTTGCGGATTGTGGTAGTGCTGTTTCAGCATGGTCTCGGAGGTGCCCATTTCTTCCGCAACCTGCGGGAGCGCACGGATCATCGCATTCCGATAGGATCCGTACGAATGCCGGAGCGCATCCTGCGGCCAGCCGGTCTTGAACACTTCACGGCCAAGGCGTACGGTTTCACCGGCCTCAACGGGATTATCTTCGCAGACAGGACCGGTTTGGCCGGGTCGGACGCCTGCCCATTCGAGCCACTCGCGAGCCGCCGGAAGCAAGGGGACATTGCGCGGGAAACCCGTTTTCGTAACTTCTCCCGGCACCCGGATGACATTCAAATGCCAGTCGATCTCCTCCCGGCGAATCCCGCGCTTGGATTTCTTGGACATGCCTTTTCTCTTGAGCGGGGCAACTTCCTCAGGACGAAATCCACAGAACGCCTGTAGCACGATGCCGCTGCGGTACTGGGGCAGTATGGCGGCGGCGAGTGCCTTGAATTCTTCCGGAGTAAGAACGCGGCGCTCGTGCTTTCCCGGCTCCGCCCGCGGG
>CAIQXC010000048.1 GCA_903875675.1 Akkermansiaceae bacterium | reverse complement strand
GGGCACATTGTGCCGCCAGCCGTGGGTCCTTTGCGGCAATCGCCGGAGCCATTGCATTTTTCAGCTGCGCGGACGACCCCGGCCGCCTCGCTGAAGTCGAACACCGTGTCGTACTCCGGCGTGGTGTGCCCGGCTTGATGACGCAGCATCCGGTCCATCGGCGGGGTGTCGATGATTTTGCCGGGATTGAACACGCCTAACGGATCAAACAGCGCCTTCACCTCGCGCATCAGGCCGTAGCAATGGGTGCCGACCATCAGCGGGATGAACTCGCCGCGCAGGCGTCCGTCGCCATGCTCGCCGCTGAGCGAGCCGCGATATTTCTTAACTAACAGGGCGATATCGGTGGCGACGTCGCGGAACATTTTAAGGCCGGCCTGGGTTTTGAGGTCGAACAACGGTCGGGTGTGAAGTTCGCCGGAGCCGGCGTGGGCGTAATAGACGCAGCCGATGCCGTATTTATTGCGCAGCAGTTCGTCGAATTCGGCGATGTAGGCCGGCAGGTCGTGCACGTCCACGGCGGTGTCTTCGACGACCTCGCGCGGTTTGGCGTCGCCGATGACGTTGCTCATCAGTCCTTGGCCTGCGCGGCGCAGTTCCCAGACTTTGTCGCCATCGGCATCCCACAGAACCGACATCGCGTAACCGTAGCCAGCCTGCTGCCAAGCGGCGGTCACAGCGGCCACTGCGGCCTCGGCTGCGGCGCGGGTGTCTCGGCGGATTTCCACCACCAGCACCGCGCCCGGATCACCGACCACGAATGAGCGGTTGCGCGCCTGGGAAAGGTTGGCGCGGGTGCATTCAAGGATGTGGCGGTCGATCAACTCGCAGGCGCTGGGGCCGTGTGGCAGGGCTAACAAATTGGCCAGAAGCGACTCGTGGATCGAGGTGAAATGGCCACATATCAGCGCGGCGTGAGGCGGCGGCAAGGGCGAGCAATCCAATTCCAGTTCGACGGCAAAAAACAAGGTTCCTTCTGAACCGGCGATCAGGCGGCAAAAGTTGAATGGGCGGTCGGACAGTGGGTCGAAGGCGCTGGCGTCCATCAAGAGGTCCAGCGCATAGCCGGTGTTGCGGCGTGGGATCGAGACCAGGGGGAAATTCCCGGTGATTTGCCGGCGGTTCTCCGGGTCGGTTAGGAGAGTGCGGATTTGCTGATAGATCCGGGTTTCCAAGCAGCCGGGGCCATTGCATTTGGCGGTGAACTCGTCGCGGGTGAGCGGGCCGAAGGTGGCCTCCGAGCCGTCGCTGAGGAACCCTCGAGCGGATATCAGGTGGTCGCGGGTGCTGCCGTAGATGATCGAGTTGGAGCCGCAGGAATTGTTGCCGACCATGCCGCCGATCATGGCTCGGTTGGCGGTGGAGGTTTCGGGGCCGAAGAACAACCCGTCGCCGGCGATGGCGTGGTTCAGTTCGTTGCGGACCACGCCGGGTTGGACGCGCACCCGGCGGGATTCGCGGTCCACGCTTAGAATGTTAGAGAAACCGGGGCCGATATCCACGACCCAGCCGTTGCCGACGCATTGGCCGGCGAGGGAGGTGCCGGCGGCGCGGGGGATCAGCCCGAGGTGGTTGCGGTTGGCGAAGCGGATGATCTCACGCAGGTCGGCTTCGTTAGCCGGAAACACCACGCCAGCTGGCAGTTCTTGGTATTCTGAGGCGTCGGTGGCGTAGAGTCGGCGCAGGGTTTCACCCGTGTCGAGCTGACCGGTGATGCGCGAGGCAAGCTGTCCGAAGGGGATCATGGGCGTACGGTCAGCGGTAGCTCATCCGGTTGCGGGTCAACTGCAAGTCCTGCTGCAGCGGGCGCTGCGGGCGCAGGCCGGACTTGAGGAGGACGTCGTGATAGGCCTTGACCGCCTCGTTCGGCGCGATCTGG
>CAIQXC010000047.1 GCA_903875675.1 Akkermansiaceae bacterium | reverse complement strand
GTCATTCACTCCCAATCCGGCAATCCGTTGCGAGTGCGCTATCAGGACCGCGTCCGCGACGCCACCCCTGCCAAGGGCGATGCCTTCCGCTGGAACGGAAAATAGACGAACCGAATTTTATGCTAGTCAGTATTTTCAATGATGTCATCGGCCCGGTGATGCGCGGGCCATCCAGTTCGCACTGTGCCGCTGCATTGCGCATCGGCCGCTTGGCCCGAGATCTGATGGACGCGGACTTCAGCGATGTGCTGGTTGAGTTCGACGTCAACGGCTCGCTGCCCAACACCCACGACACCCAAGGCTCTGATATGGGCCTGTTCGGCGGGCTGCTAGGCTGGGACGCGGCCGATGCGCGCCTGCCGGACTCGCCGCAGGCATTGAGCGACGCCGGGGTGCGCCTCTCCATCGAGACGGTGGACGCCGGGGACCCGCACCCTAACACCTATCGACTCACCCTGCGCAGCTCCCGGGAAACCCATACCTTGCACGCCATTTCGACCGGCGGCGGCATGATGGAAGTCATCGACCTCGATGGCTTTCCGGTATCGATGTTCGGTGATTGCTACCAGACTCTGTTATGGGCGGAAGGTCCGGCCGAGGCACTCATCACACTGTTGGAAACGCGCTTTACCGCCGATGCCATTCTGCTCCATAAGGCCGACGGCAGACAACTCATCGAGGTCAAAGCCCCGGAATTTGTGAGTGATCATATTCTATCCGAAATTCCCGGCATCCGATCAATCAAACGGCTGGGGCCGGTGTTGCCGGTCATGTCGCGAAAGGAAACGGCGGTGCCGTTCGGCTCCTGCGCGGAAATGTTGGATCACGACGCCGGCCGCGGCACCCCATTGTGGCTGCTGGCCGTGGAATATGAGATGGCGCGCGGCGGCATCAGCGAGGCGGAAGTCATCGCCAAGATGGTGGACATTGTGCGAATCGTGCGGCACTCCATTGCCGCTGGCATCGCCGGCACTCAGTACGACGACCGCGTGCTCGGCCACCAATCCGGCCGCTTCGATGAATTGCTGAGAGCGGGAAAATTGCTAGATGGCGGTGCATTGAACCGCATCATCCTCTACGTCACGGCATTGATGGAAGTGAAAAGCTCGATGGGCGTGATCGTCGCCGCTCCGACCGCCGGGGCCTGCGCCGCACTGCCCGGATCGGTCATTGCGATGGCCGAAGCCATGGGCCTGGACGAGGAGGCGATGGCCAAGGCATTGTTAGCCAGCGGTCTCATCGGTGTCTTCATTGCCACCCGCTGGACGTTTGCCGCAGAAGTCGGCGGCTGCCAGGCCGAGGGCGGATCCGCCGCAAGCATGGCCGCCGCCGCCCTGGTGACTCTAGCTGGCGGCACTCTGGCACAAGCGGTGGCCGCCTCCTCGATGGCCTTTCAAAACATGCTAGGTCTCATTTGTGATCCGGTGGCCAACCGCGTCGAAGTCCCCTGCCTGGGCAAAAACGTCATGGCCGCCAACAACGCCCTGGCCTGCGCCAATATGGCCCTCGCCGGCTTCGACCCGATCATTCCGCTCGACGAAGTGATCGATAGTGCCAAGCATGTTGCCAGCCAGATGCCGCGCGAAGTCCGCTGCACCAACCTCGGCGGCCTGTCCATCACCCCCACCGCCATCGCCCTCGAAGCCAAACTCGCCGCCCGCCGCACCAGCAGTTGCGGCACCGGTTGCGGCTGCGGCTGATCCTGATCCTGATACTGATGCTCCCAAGTTATCATGCCTCTACCCTATCTGGACCTCACTTCTCCTGAGTTATTCTCTTCAGACGTCTTTCTCGGCGCGGACGTCGAGCGAATGAAATCCTCCTCAGGACAAGAACGCGGGGCCATTTTTACCCGCCTGGAGGTGGTTTGCTTCATCCTCGATCTACCCGATACTTCACTGACACAATTGTCGAGATATCCGGTCTCACAATAGACCAGAGCCCATGGCTGCTAGAGGCTGATGCTCAACCATCTCTGTCGCTTGTGCGGCAACTCGAAGCGGAGTCCTCCTGAGTACGTCGCTGTAATCCATTGATTATCAATGCCTGAAATTTGAGGCTTTTCACAATTTTTCAGATGAGTCATGAGGCGACTTATTACCAACTCTATCCGCCAACCCGGCGGTTGGTGCTCGCATTTCAACATTTGTTTGAGGCATTG
>CAIQXC010000046.1 GCA_903875675.1 Akkermansiaceae bacterium | reverse complement strand
TTGCTTCTGAGTAACTATCCGAGCGGTTACACCAATGGTTCGATTGTCAGCGAGTTTTTACTGAACACCGTCAAGTGGGTGTTGCTTTCACTGCTGATTTTTGACGCCTGTAGGAGTCGCCAGCGGGCAACTATCGCGTTGGGTTTCATCCTTGGGCTCTATTTTCTGCTGGCAATTCAGGTGGTGCGCTGGATGCCATTGAGCTCCATCGGCGGCGGCGGATCAGAACTTGCGGCCCGAGCTTCCAGAATCATCCAGAAGGAAATGGGGTACAACCGGGTGACCTTGTCAATGATGCTTGCAGGGGCATCGTGGGCGGCGCTGGCCACGCTGCCTCTCCTGAAACAAAATGTTCACCGCTGCATCCTGCTCACCATCGCGGGGGCCATCGCCTTTGGCCAGGCACTAACCGGAGGCCGAACCGGCTATGTCACTTGGATCGCAGTGGGGCTTGTTCTGTCGATGTTGCGCTGGCGCAAGTTGCTGCTTGTGATTCCGGTGGCGATGCTGGCCATTGGAATCGCCTTGCCGAGCGTAAGAGAGCGGATGCTCGAGGGTTTCGGCGGCACGAAGGGCAATTTCACGGTTGGCACCAGCGCCTACGAAATGACTTCCGGGCGCGACATCGCCTGGCCGCAGGTGATCGAGCAAATCAGCAAGTCTCCGCTGATCGGCTTTGGGCGACAGGGCATGGTGACGTGTGGGGTTCGAGACAATCTACTCAATGTCTATGGCGAGTCCTTCGATCACCCGCACCAAGCCTACTTGGAGCTATGGCTCGACAACGGATTCGTAGGCATGACTCTGGTCGTCGCCTTCTTCTTCTATGTGGTTAGGAACAGTATAACCTATGTCCTAGTGCGGAACGATCCCTTGGTCTGTTCCATCGGGTGCACCGCCTTTTGCCTCGTGCTTGCGCTTATGATCGGAGCCTTTGGAGGCCAGACATTCTATCCTCGCGAGGGTTCGGTTGGAATGTGGGCGGCGATTGGGTTGCTGCTGCGGGTCCATGTCAATTCGCTCATTGCCTCGGAGACCGGTGAGCCGGTGTTTTTGGACGAATTGCCTGACAAATGGTTCGTCAACACCCCGGATGACAACGAAGAGGAGGAATGACTCCTGGGCAAATGGGATTACGTATAGTCTGACAACTAACACTGCTTTCAAACTTAGACTTCCGACTCCGGTCTTTCAGCCGGTATATCCGCACTCCCATGCCAAAACTCGCATATCTCTTAGCTGCCAGCCACTCCGGATCCACCCTGCTAGCGATGCTTCTCGGCGCACAACCGGGTGCCTGTACCGCCGGTGAACTCAAGGCCACCTCGCTGGGCGATGCTGCCTCCTATCGATGTTCCTGCCGCGAGCATATCCTCGATTGCGATTTTTGGCAACACGTTGCCACGGCAATGGCAGCGCGTGGCTATGCTGACTTTCAGATCACCCGGGCCGGCACCAACATCTTTGAGATTGATAGTCCCTACATTCGTCGCCTGCTGGCACCTGTCTACCGTGGCGGTACCCTCGAGATAATCCGCGACCTCGCACTCTCCCTCTTACCCATGTGTAATGCCCGTCTGGCCGAGTGCAACGACCGCAACCTTGCCCTCATCGAGTCACTGCTGGAGGTGACCGGATCCGCTGTCGTCATCGACTCGTCAAAGGTACCCTTACGGCTGAGATATCTGCTGAAGATCCCTGGCCTAGACCTGCTGGTGATCCGGGTAATCCGCGATGGGCGGGCGGTAGCTCTCACTTACACCGATGATTGGACTTTTGCCGACTCAAAGGATCCGAGTATGCGCGGTGGCGGCACCGGCATTCGTCGCCCGCCGCTCGGATCAATGAAAGCAGCAGCCAACTCATGGAAACGCAGCAATGAATCATGCGACGCCTTGACGGCTCGACTGCCTGCTACGCTATGGACCGAGGTTCGCTACGAGGACCTCTGTATCAACCCCGAAGGTACCATCAAGCGACTCGTGTCTTTCCTCGATCTCGATCCCGATAAGGTCAGGCTTGACTTCAGGGCGGTAACCCAACACGTGATCGGCAACGGCATGCGGATGGATTCATCCTCCGAGATCAGCCTCGACGAGCGTTGGAAATCCAACTTGAGCAGGGATGACCTCCGGGTATTCGATGCCACCGCCGGAGATCTGAACCGCCGCTACGGCTATACCTGAAAGCAGCCATGAGTAGGTTTCGAAGTCTGCGGGTGCGGGTCAAATATCCCGAGGATTATCGTGTCTTGACCAAGCCTCAAACTTGCATAAGTGCCACCATCGACACCCAATCTCCCGATCATGGCATCCACAATTCCGTCCCTATCCACCAATGATGGTCGCGAGCACTTTGGACGCAATGTCGCGTTTGCCTGGGGCGGTTACATGGTGAATGTTGTAGCGGGGTTCATCGTGCCTCGACTCATCAGCGATCACCTCGGACAAACGACCCTCGGCATCTGGGATTTCTCCTGGAGCTTGGTTGCCTACTTTGGTCTGCTGGAAATCGGCCTTGGCGATTCTATCAGTCGCTACGTCGCCGGTCATCGTGCTCGCAACGATGTGGAGGGTTTAAACCGGTCGGTATCAACCATCGCACTCTTTCAACGCTCGGTCGGTTGGCTGGCACTCGTTCTAGCGGTCGTATCAGCATGGTGGTTGCTACCAATATTCGGGCTACGTCTGGGTGATGAGTTGGGCACGGCCCGCTTGGTTCTTTTGTATCAGGGGATAGAAATAGCGGTCATCCTCTCTCTATCAGTTTATGCATCTGTGATCGCAGGATGCCACCGGTGGGACCTGCAGAACTCGGTCACCGCGATCGCCAACGGCTTGGTAGCATTGGGGATGATCGGCGTTCTGTTGCTCGGCAAAGGACTGCCCTCCCTTGCCCTCGTCCACTGCGTAATCATGATCGGCTCCGCATTGGCGCGTAAGCGTTTGATGAAACGCGTCTGTCCAGAGTTGGTCATCGACCGCCGCCTCGCCTCATGGCCGACGTTTGTCGAACAAGCCAGTTACGGCATCAAAAGCCTGGTCCCTTCGGTTGCTAACCTGCTTTCCAACCAAGCCCTGAGCCTGTTGATCGTCGTATTCATAGGCCCGGCTAGCCTGGCGATATTCTCCCGTTCCAGAAGCCTAATGACTACGATGAGAAGCCTTGCCGCTAGGTTCGGCATGATCGTTGTTCCAATTGCCAGCGGACTCCAAGCACGGAACGACCGGGCGGCCCTGCGGGAGACCCTACTGACCACTCCCTCCATCATCTCCAGCCTTGCGTTACCCGTCCTAATTGTTTTGGGGCTCCTTGGAAATCACTTGATGGGCATATGGATGGGGCAAGCCTATATTCAACCCTGCCTGCTCGCCATTCTGACAATGGGCACTTATGCCACACTGGTTCAGGAACCGGTCTGGAGTGTGCTATGCGGAATGAACTGTCACGGCCAGACCGCGCTTGCCAAGTTGATTGCTGCTGGCGCATCTATGATTCTACTAACAATCGGACTTTGGGGATTTCACTGGGGCCTCCGCGGAGCGGCTGTCTGCTTTGTATTGCCACAAGTTATTGTAGATGGTTTTGTCACTTCATGGTATGCCTGCTGCATAGTAGGAGTTTCAAAGCGCCGCTATATTTGGTGTACTTTCCTTCGACCATTGCTCTGTGTCGCGCCGTTTGCCGCAACGCTGGCTGTTGGTGCCGAGCTTTTGGAGGCATATCCCCTGTCGGCAATGGCAATGATTGCCGCCGGGTCCTTGATCAGCAGTATATTCTACCTACGATGGCTGGTACCACCCTTGATGAGGAAAAATCTGACAAACGCCCTGAGGATTATCATGCTGAATCTTTCCGTTCGAACGTGCCCGTGAAGGAGTTTCGGGGACTCTGATCGCAGTCCACCCATCTACTGGTAAAAGCATACCCACAATCCCAGAGGCTATGTCGACATTACTTCCAAGAGATATTGGGAACTCAAACGAAGACCCACCGGAGGCTAAGACAGTCTCCATCTGTATCGTCTCACATAATGGCTACGGAGCGATCTCAGGCGTGACGACCGGCCATATTGGTGGCGTCGAACGCCAGACTAGCCTGCTGTCCCGCTGGTTGGCGGGACGGGGACACCTGGTTAGCTTCCTGACCTGGAACGAAGGTGGACCCGACGAGGAGATGGTCGACGGCGTTCGAGTGATTAAGATCTGCGGAAAAGACGCCGGACTTGCCGGATTACGATTCCTTCATCCGAAGTGGACCGGGCTGATCAAATCGCTCCGGAAAGTGAATGCCGATATATACTATCAGAACTGCGGCGGATGTGTCACCGGACAAGTGGCAATTTGGTGCCGCCTGCACGGAAAGCCGTTCGTTTTCTCATTGGCCAGCGATGCCGACTGCAATCCGAATCTGCCGGAGCTGCGGACTTGGCGCGATCGCATCCTGTATAAGCACGGCCTCCGTGTTGCATCACATCGTGTTGCGCAGACGGCAACACAAAGCAAACGATTGGCGAAGCATTTCGGTGTCGATTCCCAGGTTATCCCAATGCCCGCACCTGGACCGGAACCTGCCGAAAACTTCTCCCCCAACCGCACCACCGGGCGCATCGTGTGGGTAGGACGGGTCTGCCGGGTGAAGCGACCTGACGTCCTTCTTGACATTGCGGCGGCCTGCCCACATCTGGGATTTGACGTTGCTGGCCCGTTGTACGATGATGCTTACACGCGCTCGGTAGCCAAACGGGCAAACATGCTGCCTAATGTGCGCATGCTTGGGGCCGTACCAAGGGGAGAGATTTCAGGACTCTACCGCAGTGCATCGCTGCTCTGCTGTACCTCAGATTACGAGGGTTTTCCCAACACCTTCCTAGAGGCGTGGAGTCATGGGCTGCCTATCGTGTCAATGGTCGATCCTGACAACCTGATCGAAAGCCGTATGCTTGGCCGGGTTGGGCGAAATACGTCAGCCTTGATCACCGGGATCGGCGAGTTGCTTGCCGATCCCGTCTGCTTCACCGAGACATCTGCAAGAGTCCGTGAATACTTCTTAAGGAATCATTCGATTGAGACAGTGATCCCCCGATTTGAGCGGATGTTCATTGATCTTGTCAAACTGAATAGCAACACCAATGGATTGACTCTCTATGACAACGCATGATGTACTTGTGCCGCTAAATATTCTATTCTCGTACATAGAACGAGCGGATGATTTACACAGACAGAGCGGTGATACAGATCTCGTAGCCACCCTTCCTGTTCCCATTGTCGTCTTGTCGGCAATGAAGGCGGTTGAATGTATTGTCAAGGGCAAGGGGGATATTGGTCCCTACCATCAGGATTGTCTAGCGTCTGGAATTTGTGGATCGCATATCAACAAGACTGACTTCATTCAGGCCCTTAGCGCAAGAATCCGCGCCCTTCAGTGGAATCCTTATAGCCGCAGACCGCTCATCTCTGACATTCGGAATGACTGCCTCATTGTGCAGGATGGCATTGAGCTGTGTTGTCTCTCCAAAGCTCTTGGCAAGTCGTGGATCAAGGTTGCCATGCCTGAAAAGGTCCTTGCGAAATGGCTTGCCCGTGGCACGGGCGACTTGGATAATGTAGTTGCCAGATCTTTAAGAAAGTCATTCTACAACCCCATCGACCACCCGGCATATCGCAAGGCGAAAATCGCTCGCCGTGATTCGATTCGCTTGGATCGGATCAGGCAATTTCTTGGTCCCATCGGACCAGGCCTCTGTGGCTTGGATATCGGCTGCAACATGGGATACACATCCCACCATTTGCAAAGGCAGAGTTTCAGGATGACTGGGATTGATTACGACGCGAATCATCTGGCTGTTGCCAAAGCACTCGATGCGACATATGGGCTGGACGTTCGCTTCCAAAACTGCTATTTCCGGCAGTTCCAAGCCGATCAACCGTTCGATATCGTGGTTGCATTGACGGTTCTCTATCATATGTTTTTCAGGCAGGAAGAGCAAAATATCCCCGAGTGTGGCCGTATGGACAAGATTGGCGCATTGGCGAAACTCGACGCCATGACCCGACATGCTCTCATATGGGAGAGCGGCCCCGATCCTCAGTTGGAAATAGATTTCATACGATCAAATAGCGGGTTATCTGACTACTACTCCCTGGGCCCCACCCAGGGGACCGGAAAGAAGAGGCAACTGGGTGTCTTTCTGCGCCCCGATACCAGCTTCTCTGACTACTTGAAAAAGCGTCACGCTTCGAATTTCGCGGGGCGTTGGGATGGTGGATCATGATATTGTCGAATCCTTTGTAAACTCATCCCTGCCATGACCGATTTTAGAAAGAAGAGCCTCCATTATCTGTTTTCAAGAGTCCTTATGAGGTCCGGAATATGCCAATTTATGACATTTCGGACTCACGGATATAGATTGCGCTTCTATCCGACCGACCTGTCAGCCGAGTTGTGGTACAATCCGGATAGCAGAGCTTCTGATAACAGATTAATTAGTGCTTATCTGAAGCCTGGAGACTGTTACATCGATGTCGGCGCAAATATTGGAAGCACGGTGATCGCCGGTGCAGTAGAAGTAGGTCTTAGAGGGCGAGTGCTTGCGGTTGAACCCCATCCACGAATCTTTCGCTATATGTTGAAAAATATTGAACTAAACGGCCTGAAAAACGTGACCTCTATGAATATCGCTCTTGCCGCCGAACCAGGATCGGCTTCGTTCAGTGACTACAAGTCGGACGATCTTAATCATATTGAATCAGAGGGTATTGGGGCGTTAGATGTGAAGCTTTCGACTCTCGATTCGTTAGCCGATGCATTTCATTCAATCGATCTTTTAAAGATTGACGTCGAGGGTTTCGAGGCACAAGTACTTGCTGGTGCACGAGAGACACTGTCCAAGACGAATGCAATATACATCGAGATTGCTGATAGATTTCTTCGCAATTACGGGTCGTCAGCAAGGGAGGTTCTCGGAACACTACAGGCGGCTGGCTTTCATATTCTGAGATGGACGAGTGAAACATTGCTTGAGGAGATATTCGGGGATTTCCTGCAATTCCATGAGATAGAGGATGTCCTTGCTGTCCGCAGTGTTGATCAGGCTCGAAATCGGCTAGCCCCGGCTATCTCGGTGAAGTAGAGGGACCAATCACGCCCCTCCTCGAGTCATCTCTTGCGCCAGATATCGTATTGCTGAAGAAGCGCCTCGTCTACTACGCATTAGGGATCAACAACACGATTCTGTAGTATGTGCACTAGTCCACTATTCACGGTCTGCACTCCAACGTATAACCGGGGGGAGCTACTGCCACGGGTATATGCCAGCTTGAGAATGCAGACATTCACTAACTTTGAATGGTTGGTGGTTGATGACGGTTCAGTTGATGGAACTGGCGATTTGGTATCCCGATGGAGAGTGGAATCCCCGTTCCCGATTCGCTATTACTGGCAAGAGAACAGCGGCAAACACATGGCACACAATGTCTGTGTTCGTAACGCCCGAGGTGAACTCTTTGTTATGATCGATTCAGATGATTGGCTGGTTGCTACCGCTCTGGAACGGCTTAGGTGGGAATGGGATCAAATCCCTGACAAACAGCGATACTCTGGAGTTTGTTGTCTGTTCCAGTATGAAGACGGGGAGACTGTGGGTGATTGTTTCCCGAGGAATCAGATGGAGAGCGACGCGGTAGATCTTCGCTACAATCTTGGAATTCATGGCGACAAGATCGGCTGCACTCGGACGGACATTCTTCGCATGTTTCCGTTTCCTGACTATCTTGGTCGGCAGTTGGTTCCGGAATCTTTGGTCTGGAACCGTATATCACAAGAATACCACCTGCGATGCGTGAATGCAGTCATAGGAGTAAAAGAATACCAAACTGATGGATTGACTGATTTGTCAGGCCTCAATAGCTTTCGGAATCCTCTAGCCTACTACCTCTACAACCTTGAGATTCTTAACGGAAAATTGCCCATCCGCCTCACCAGTGCGGCTCGAATCGCCGTCTCTTTGGCGAAATGCTCTATCCTTGCACGAAAGAGTCCCACTTGTGTCCGCCATCTTTTATACTTGACCATGACGGTGGCAGCAATGCCGGTCGGTGGGATTCTTGTGCTCAGGGACTGGTGGAGGGCAACCAGGCCCTCCCGCGACCTGAGTCGCTCAAGACTCGGAGTAAGATAATTTTCCGACGAATCGTGATATTCATTTCAAGAAGGTATAGCCAGTAGGCCGTGGCCCGGTCTGAAGTGCTAGGCTGCTGAGACGTAGGCTGGCCCATGGATCGGTGTCTATCCTCACAGATGAATCAATATGAAAGTCGCTATATTTACCCGTTATCCCCCGACACCCAAAATGGCGATCGGCGGCGTAGAGTCCGTCGCCGTGGTGTTAGTTCGGGCACTGGCGGCCATGGACGATTTGGACGTTCATGTAGTTACTCTTGGAGGTGGCCGGGCCGGGCCCGTGGTGGAAACCCAAGACGGAGCTACAATCCATCGTCTGACCCGCTCACGTTGGCCACAGATCGCCGATGTGTTGTGTGGTCCAGGACGACGGCGTCTGATTGACTACGTTCTCGCCATGCGGCCAGACATTCTGCATTCCCATGAAACTCACGGATTGATGCTTAGTGACCTACATATCCCGCATGTCTTCACTCTGCATGGTTTCGACACTGCGAATCTACGGGCAGACTCTACCCGGCTTTCAGCGCTTCGCTCGTGTCTGTGGGGCATGGTGGAACGGCGAGGACTCGCCCGACAGCGACACATCATTTCCATCTCGCCTTATGTACGCCAGATGATTGAGCCACTGACTCACGCCACCATCTACGACATCGACAATCCCGTTGATGAGCGTTTCTTCGGAGTTACCCCAGCCCCGCATGGTCGCCGCGTGCTGTGCGTCGGTTGGCTTAACGAACGCAAGAATACGCTCGGAGCAATCGCAGCCTTTGCTCGGGCTGTTTCGCACGGGGCCGATGGTACGCTCGTCATCGCGGGGCTGGCCAACCAACCGGCCTATTATCGGAAAGTGCTACATTGTATAGCCCGCCACAACCTTGCCGAACGGGTGGAATTACTGGGGCAAATCGACCATGAACGGCTGATGGTAGAACTGGCAAAGGCGAGCGTCTTCCTCCTCCCATCGAAGCAAGAGAACTCACCCATGGCTATTGCCGAGGCGATGGCCGCCGGATTGCCGGTCATCGCCTCCAACCGTTGCGGCATGCCTTACATGGTCAGCGAGAATATTAGTGGGTTCCTGATCAATCCAGAGGACACCGGAGAGATCGCTGACCGCTTGACCCGGACGCTACAAGACCCCGTCACAGCTCGACAAATGGGGCAGACCGGGCGGATCGTCGCCGAGCAACGATTTTCGCCACTTAGAGTATCCGAGCAAACAAGGGCGCTGTACCATCAACTTATCAATTTTCCAAACCGTATTCACAAAGGTGCCGAAGCGTCCCAATTCAAGAAGTTCCGTTGGTGATATGGGCAAGGAAATCTGATTTGTAACCTGAAGCCTAACGTTCATTCCTGGATTCTTGTGCAATATAGCAGTCACATTTCCTGCAGTAATTCAGGCGGTGACGAACTCAATGTGAATTATGTGAATTGTCTATTTAATGGTGTCTCTGGGGGGGGCACAGTCAGCTAGGATAAGCTGGCTATGAATGGAATAGACATACGGAAGGGTATTGACGGGGGGCTGCCTATGGATCTGGATCGGACATCGGAACATTCGAATATATTCCTCTCGGATCCCCCATTGCTCCGCCTAGGAATCCGTCTGTAGTTCCGATTCAAGCTCGCCAATGCGCCTGAGGAAATAGATATATGAAGTCAACTCCTGAATATTTTTCCGAGGATTCGGAGCGGTTTGCGACAAATTATTCGTGTAAGCATTCCTTCAAGGATCGGCTCAATCTCATTCGAACGGCGGTTCAAAGATTAGCGCCTGTACGTGCGAAAGTGCTGGACTTCGGCTGTGGTCCTGGGGTGATTGCTTCCGCAGTTTCGGCGATGGGTTACGATGTTCTAGGAACTGATGTTTCCGAGGGCATGGTAAGGAGATCCCGCTTCGCGGCTGCCGTAGGTGGTCAAGGCAATCTACGATTTGAACTGATGGATGCGACGAATACGGGATTTGCTAGTCAGTCATTCGATGTCATTATTTGTTCAAGTGTTCTTGAATACCTTGTGCAGGATATGGCGATTCTTGAGCAATTGGTTCATTCTCTGAAGTTGGGGGGAGTTTTGCTCGTGTCGGTACCGAATGCGTGGAGTCTCATCGGGATTGCCGAGTGCTCGTTGCGCAAATTTCGGCGTTTCTGCCGGGTGGATATTGGACGTCATTTTGACTATTCACTTCGCCACTATTCAGCCACGCGGTTTGTCGCTAGATTATCATCCCTCGGCCTCGAAGTTCAGCGGCGCACCTCCTTTGAGTTCCCGTTGTGTGGAAAGGCGGGGATCGCGCTCTCACGCCGCCGGTCGCTGGGTTCTATGATTCTATTTGAGGCCCGCCGAAACCGTCTTGTGTGATAGATTCCCAGCTCGCCTGTGTCGAACCGAGGCCCACGTCAGGAAATGTCAATTCAGGTTCTTATCGTTCGTGATCGGGCCGCGTCTGGGGGGGGGATCTTCAACTATTATCAGGCCATCAGTGGGCATCTTGTGGTGCTTCATCGTTTCGTCGATGTCGGCCGTCCGTATGGCTATTATGGGGCTGAATGCCGCACATGGTTTGTCCGAATGCCGACGGTGATGAGGCTGATATTTGATTGGCTGAACCTTGTGTTGAAAATGTTTGCATGGCACGGACTCGTTCATTTGAATGCATGCCTAGATCCGGTGGAGTTACGCTCTCTAAGACGAGACGCAGTAAATCTCTGCTTGGCCAAGCTGTTTCGGCGACCCGTGATTGTCTTTTGGCGTGGTTGGGACAACCTGGCCTGCGGGACACCCGAATTTCCCGGTGGAAATCGTGGTTGGATAAGCCGGGTCTATCGGTGGGCGGATGCTCATATCGTCTTGGCGAGTGATTTTCGCGATGATCTGCGGCGTTGGGGGTTCACGAGACCTGTCTATGTTGAGACAACAGTCGTGGCCGACTCCATTCTTGATGCCAACGTGAAGTTTAGGTCCATTCGGAATAGCAGGGTGTTTCGAATGCTGTTCTTATCAAGGGTCGAAGTGTCGAAAGGGGTCCTGGAACTGCTTGATGCCTTTTCAGTGCTCAACCAGCACAGCCCAGGGCGCTACCATCTCACCATCGCCGGGGACGGCCCGGATTTGGAACTGGTGCGGCGGCGGGCCGTGGATCTTGGATTGGTGAATATCGAATTTGCTGGGTATGTGGAAGGTAGACGCAAGATTGGTTGCTACGCCGAAGCCGATGCATTTGCCTTCCTTAGCTACACAGAGGGAATGCCCAACGCGGTGCTCGAGGCAATGGCGATGGGCCTGCCCTTGGTGTCAAGCGATGCCGGAGGTCTGAAGGATATCCTTGAGGAAGGGGTAACAGGTTACATCGTCGCGCAGGACCGTTCCAAAAAGGTCGGTGAAAGGTTTGAACCAGACGTTGTGGCCGAGCGGATTGAGCAACTGGCGGCATTGGATGGAGTTCGACGTAGGATAGGAGGACACAACCAGGAATTCGCACATGAGAGGTTTTCAGCGGCGAAGGTAGCTTTGAGGCTCGAAGCGATTTACCGGGAAGTTCTCGGACTCTGACAACCCATTCGACGTGCAAATGCAGACGCTGAGGAGCAATTGTTTCAGGCTGATCTCGTGCGCTTGGCCCGAGAGTGTCACTGAGCGGGGAAAGGAACGGTACGGCTTCATTGATATTATTATGACCCACGGCGTGCATAGCGCTGGGATGTTGCGCCACGGACTTCCGCCGCCGAGCAGTACATCGCTTGCGTCGTTTCGATCAAATCTTGAATCCCTAGCAAGAACGCGCGAGGTGATCAGTCTCTCTACAGCTGTCGCCATCC
This sequence comes from Akkermansiaceae bacterium, assembly GCA_903875675.1. Lineage (GTDB taxonomy): Bacteria > Verrucomicrobiota > Verrucomicrobiia > Verrucomicrobiales > Akkermansiaceae > Luteolibacter. The sequence continues at coordinate 23,876 of CAIQXC010000046.1, read as the reverse complement.
TTGAGGAAGGCAGGCGACCAATGAGACGCTATGGAGTGCTGACGTTTGACGACAGTCTTGCATGCACCTGCCGGGTTGCGATTCCGGAAGTGCTTCGAGTTGGTATTCCCGCTACTGTATTTGTTTCGACCGATATTCTCGACACAGGTGAGCCTTACTGGTGGTTACGGCTTGACCATGCCTGGCGGCAGGCGAGGACCGAGCAGGCGAGCTTTTTCGGGCCGAAGGGCGAGGTTGTCGTAATTAGAAGGGATGATCCAGCGTCGATGGCCCGGGCCAAGGACCATTTACGGGCAATGCGAGCAAATCAGCGGGATCACGAAGTGGGGCAGGTCGAAGAGGCCTTTGGTGCACGCCTGTCAAATCCCGATGTCAATTATCCGTATGCGGAGGCGATGACCTGGGCCGATGTCCGTGAACTTGCGGCCAAGGAGATTGAAATTGGTTCACATACTGTAACTCATCCCAACCTCGAGTTATTGACACGGGATGAGGTCATCCAGGAGCTTGGCGACTCGAAGAGGCGGATCGAGCTGAAACTTGGCTTGCCGTGCCGGAGTTTCTGCTATCCATATGGGAAACATTCCCCTGATGTGACGGATCTTGTCCGAGCCGCAGGTTACAAGTGCGCTACTTCAACAATCGCTCCAGGACGAAATTTTGCGGGACAAGATGCATTTCTGCTTCAGCGATACTCGATCACAACAGAACCTTACAAACTAGGCTATGACCTCTCAGGCTTTTCCAGAATGCTGAAATACTGCGGTTGGAGATCTGAGGTACACACCTGTTTGAGGGGCCACCGAGCCAAGTAATGTTTGGTAAGTCAAGGATGAATTGAAATGAAGAGAAAACTGGTATTATCGATTGACTACGAGCTCTTTGGCAATGGCACCGGCGATGTGCTCAGACATATGGTTGAGCCCACTGAGCGGATGGCGCGGATCTGTGAAATGTTCGATATGCCATTAACTGTATTCCTTGAGGTCGAAGAATACTTGGCGTTCAATCGGGAGCGGGAGGCACTAACCGCCACACTAGGTTACGATCCGGCGGCCGCAATCCACGCACAGGCGCTAGATCTGATCCGCCGTGGTCACGATATTGAACTTCACCTTCATCCCGAATGGATGGGGGCGGTCCTTGAGCATGATCAGTGGCACCTGAGGTCGGACAAGCGGACAGTTGATAGCCTGTTTGACACTGCTGTGGAGGTGTCGGCATTTATCGGCGAACGCAAGGCGGTGATCGACGAAATATATGAGGCTGCGGGCAGTTCTCGGCGAGTGCGTGGCTATCGCTGCGGGGCTTTCTGCGCCCAACCGGGAGGCAAGCTGCTAATGGCCCTCAGTGAGCACGGGATTGTGATTGAAAGCTCTGCGGTCAAGGGCATGGTCCGCAAGGATGGTCAGGTGCATTTGGATTACACCGGAGTCCCCAAAGCGCGGCGTCACTGGCAGGTTACTTTGGATGTAGCTACCGAGGACACCGCTGGCCATGTGACCGAGATTCCTGTGTATTCGAGGATGGGCAGGCGTGTTCAGCAGCTAACACCTCGACGACTGCTAGCAAAGTTCTTTGGCAACGTTCCGAAGAGAACGCAACAGGAGATGGTGAGGCAGTTTGGCATGGGGCGAACCCCGGCGAGCGTGCTGCGCTTCCTAGTACAGCAATTTCCGATTAAGTTGGATTTTCATAACATGTCGTCTAGGCAGTTGCTGCGCTGGATTAGGGAGGTGCCTCCGGCCCCGGAAGGAGATCTCGACGTTATCGTGTTGATCGGCCATAGCAAGGAGCACTTCGATGACGCGAACTTCACTCGGTTCCTTGTTAGTGTGGCAGCGGATCCAGCGCTTGAGGTTGTATCGATGAGTGAAATCTCTGAGATGATAGTCAAAATGGGCAGCGTCTCATAGTCAAGAGGAATTGACTGATTGACACGAACCAGAGACAGTTTGGGATCTGACTGAAACATCCAAATTCAATAAACGATTCTCTTCATGAAGAACTATCAAATACTAGAACGGGAACTCATCAAGTCGCCGCGGACTTGGCTTGTGACGGGCGTCGCTGGATTTATTGGTTCGAACTTACTACTAGAATTGCTCCAATTTGGCCAGCGGGTGGTAGGAATTGACAATCTATCTACTGGTCATCGAAGAAACCTCGAAGAAGTTAGAGATCAAGTGGGAAGCGCCCGGTGGGCGTGTTTCAATTGGATGGAAGCGGATATTACCGACAGATTGGCATGTCGAAAAGCATGTATGGGAGTTGATTGCGTGCTTCACCAGGCGGCACTGGGATCAGTTCCTCGTTCGATCGTTTATCCGGAGATTACTCACCATAACAATGTGTCTGGCTTCATGTCGATGCTTATTGAGGCGAAAGATGCCGGTGTTAAGCGATTTGTTTACGCATCTAGCAGCTCAGTGTATGGTGATCATCCAGCACTGCCGAAGGTTGAGGATCAAGTGGGCGATTGCCTGTCTCCGTACGCAGCTTCAAAGAAAGCAAATGAGTTGTATGCAGCAGTATTCTCGAAATGCTATGGGATTGAATGCATTGGGCTTCGCTACTTCAATGTGTTTGGTCCGCGTCAGGATCCACATGGGCCATATGCGGCTGTGATTCCGAAGTGGATCAATTCGATGTTGCGTGGAGATACTGTGGTGATTCATGGCGACGGGGAAACCAGCCGGGATTTCTGTTACGTCAAGAATGTGGTACAGGCAAACTTGTGTGCTGCAACTATCTGCAATCCAAATGCTTTGAACACCGTATATAATGTAGCGGCAGGCGGACGAACAACCCTCAACGAACTTTACGAAATGCTGAGGATTCATCTGATTAAGGAACGTCCCGATTTATCTGATGCGTCTCCGGCTTACGACGACTTCCGATCAGGCGACATCCGCCACTCCAACGCCGACATCGGCAAGGCCAGAAGATTACTAAACTATCAGCCTACTCATCAAATCGCCGCAGGGCTGATTGCCGGTCTGAAGTGGTATTTGGTAAACCCGGTTACAGTTGTGAATACATCACAGAGACGCAGCACCGAGTGCTATCCGACACGGACCACACGGTCGGTCGTATGCTCATCTCCATGATCATGAATCCGGCACCATTCTTGCGGGCAAATTGCTGAGGCCGGAGTATGGAGTTGAGAGATCGAATCTGTGGGCAAATCTCTGCCGAATCCGAGCCCCCCCTCTGAAAGCCTTTTCCCATGTCCATCCCACCCGCTACCGATTCTAACATCACTGACAGAGGCGACGCAATTCTTACAGCCTGTGAGCGGTTTCTTTGCTGGCTCAACCGTGTCGGCTACGAGAGCTACGACCCATACGATATCTGGGGGACCTGCTATGGACTGTGGTCGAGAAAGGTCTATTACGCAAAAGGCAACCTTGGAATACCTCTCGTGGCACCGCTGGTGGCGGTGGATCTGGTTTGGCCATCGGTTCGGGGAATGTTCGTCACCAAGGCGCGCTTCGCAACGGCCGACTCGCAGATCCTCTTGGGATTGCTGAATATCTATCAAACTACGAAGGAAGATAGGCACCTCGAGCACGCTATAGCGCTTGGCGATGAGATACTTGCATATGCAATTCCTGGCTTCGGAGGCCCTTGCTGGGGATACCCATTCGACTGGCAGAACAACAATGACGCACTATGGCCGAAGAACACACCCTATATCACCTGCACGCCTTATTGCTATGAAGCCTATCTCGGTCTGCTCGAAGCGACTGGGAACAAAAAGTATCTCAGTCTTGCTTCCGGGATCGCGAAATTTGTCCACGGCGATTTGAAAGACATTCCCACCGGGCCGACCTCGGCGGCTGGAAGCTACTCGCCATTTGACAAGCGCCAAGTGGTCAATGCTAGCGCCTATAGGGCCTATGTGCTGGCTGATGCTGGGCGACGATTTGGGCGGCAGGAATATTTGGAGACGTCTTGGCGTAATCTGAACTTCGTTCTTGAATCCCAGGCGGGGGATGGATCCTGGCTATACGCGATGAACGAAGCGAAGAGCTATATCGATAATCTCCATACTTGCTTCAACCTCAAGAATCTGTTTAAGACCTACAGGCTCGCCCCTAATCAGAGGATTGAGGCCGCGATTCGGCGCGGCTTCACCTACTATCGGTCCCATCTGGTCGACGTCGAAGGGAATCCTTTGCCGTTCTCTGTCAAACCACGATTGCAACTTGCAAAGCTTGAAATGTATGATTTAGCAGAGGGTATCACGATGGGGGCATTGCTCGGCGACATGATTCCTGAGGCCGGAACCTTGGCGAGGAGTCTCGCGGACAAGCTGATTCAAAACTACCAACTTGAGGACGGTCATTTCGTCACGAGGGTTTTCCGTGGTGGATTCCACCATAGATTTCCGTTTCTACGTTGGCCCCAGGCGCAGTTATTCTATTCACTAACAAATTTGTTAAAGGCCATATCCACCAATGAAAAATGGCACATGACAAGAGGAGCACAGGCGGCCTTATCGTGAACAGATGCCACAGGCCGCAGATGGTTTCGAGAGAATGGAAGGAAGTAGTCGCTGTGTGTCGATTAATCACTGTTTGCTGGACCAATGACAACGTTCGACCAACACTCCAGAGAAGCGAAGTTTTTGACTGATTCTTCGGTGGTATGCTGAGAAAAAGCCGAAAGTAGGTGGCTTGAAGATAAATTTTTTAGCCTTCGATCCATCAATATTCAAGAAAAAATTTCTCAGGCCCGACGAAGTCGCCTACTGTTTCATAAGGCCTTCGATGCTGGCGTCTCTATCGGTGTTATTACGATCCCTAACCGGGATAGCGATCCAATCATTTGGTGGGAGTACAGTGAGTGAGTCAAGGAAGTGCTGATCGAAGGATTCGCCTATCCATATGCTGGTTGTCTGTTTTGGCCAGGTTGAGTGGAAATTTTCGGCTACAAGATTCATAAGCAAGGACAGGATAAGTCAGTTAGTATCGACATCGTAAGCCCAATCACCTTTTACTATTGACCCATGGAAGGAGAGCGCGACTTGCCGGAACCCAAGGCTGAGATTGACATGACCGAAACTGATGCCCTTGCGGCGTGGTGGGCGGACCGAAGGCTGTTTAGATATTTCATGTATGTGGTAATTTTGTCACTGGCGTACAGGGGGCCGTTAGTTGCCCTTTGCAGCTATGCGATGAAGAAGGACCTACACTCGTACATTTTGCTTATTCCGGTTGTCTCACTCTATTTGGCATCGCTCAAGCATGCCTCACTGCCACGGGAGCGGGGAGGATCACTGGGTGGTTCGGTTTGTGGCGGACTAATTTTTTCAATTGCTGCAGTGACACTATTCTTCTGGCCTTCGCTAGCAGGCTCCGCTGGATGCGGTCAAAGTGCCGCGATGACGCAGGCTGCTGCTTGTTACGCGCTACTATTGGTGGCAGGCGGATTTGCCCTCCTAGGGGTGACCTGGATGCGCGTGCTTGTTTTCCCCTTCTGCGTTCTGGTGTTCATGGTGCCGCTGCCCGACATCACTGTGGTGTACTTTGAAGACTTGTTGATGCGTGCCTCTGTATCCTTGGCGAATGTGCTGTTTCAAATGTTAGGAACGCCTGTTCTACGGAATGGCCAGGTGCTTGAATTACCGGGAATGACGATTGAAGTGGCCCGGAATTGCAGTGGGATTCGCTCTTCGCTGGTGCTCTTTATAACCAGCCTGATAGCTTCCTATATGTTTCTTAGGTCAACATGGCACCGGTGTTCGCTGATGGCAATGGTGATTCCGCTTGGAATCTTCCGCAATGCCATCAGGGTGCTTGTTATCGGGCAAGTTTGCGTCCATATCGGTCCTCGGATGATCGACAGTTGGATTCACCACAAGGGCGGTCCTTTGTTTTTCGCGGTCTCACTTGCACCGCTGCTGCTGACGGCGATTTGGTTCCGCCAGCGAGAGAATCGAACAGTTCGATCACAGAACGGAGAGAATTCCGAGTCGAGCTGCACACTGCACCCAGGCTGCTGATATCTAGCTGGAGAATTCCTAATGATTCGCCTCCGCCATAAATTCCTAATTCTTGGGTTTCGAGTTTTCGACCAGATCGTCCTAGTTGGAGTTTTTGTGCTGTTGGTTGGATACATTCAGGAGCGGGGGCGTTTCTATTTTATTAAGGAGATTTTGGAGAAGCGCTACCAGGTCTACGAAGGGCTAGCGATGCTTGGAGTGCTTTTCGGCTGGTTCTTCATCTTTAACAAGCTGGTTCACTATAATTCGAACCGTTTCACTACTCTGACGAGCCAGAGCATCGAGATTGCCAAGGCCATGACGGTTACCAGCCTGCTGCTGCTGTTGGCTGGTGCTATGTTCTACATCAAGATGGTGACGCCTTCGGTGGTGTGTCTATTTCTGCTTGTTTCTACGGTGCTGCTGATTGGCAGTAGGGTCGTAGTTCGATCATTGCTAGGAACTCTGAGGCGACATGGGTGCAATGCACGCCATCTCATGATCATTGGCGGAACGGACAAGGGCTTTGAGCTGGCGGATCGAATTGAGTCACGGAGGGAGCTTGGATATGAGATCGAAGGTTTTCTCTTCGATGATAGCACCAGCGTCGGGCTTCTGACCCGAATTGGCGCTCGTTGGAGAGTCCTGGGTCCGATGGCTAACCTGAGTCGCCTGCTCGAAAATGGCGTGATTGATGAAGTGATGATTTGCCTGCCACTACGTGACAACTTTCCGCTAGCTTGCGATGTGGTGGGTCTGTGTAACGACCTTGGCGTTGTTGTCCGCCTGATGCCGGACGTTGGTAATGCTCGGGTGCTGTCGCGAGCCCAGGTGGAGGAGTTCGAGGGGGAGCAGGTGGTGACTTTCTTCAGGGAAAGCTTAGTTTTTCAGCTGTTCGTCAAGCGGTTGACCGATCTTTTCGGCTCTGCTTTGTTACTTGTCTTGCTGAGTCCCTTGTTGCTGGTCACGGCGGTGGTGGTCAAGTTTACGAGTCCTGGACCGGTGCTGTTTGGCCAGGAGCGTATTGGAATGAACAAGCGCAGGTTCCGTTTGTTGAAATTTCGTTCAATGGTGGTTGATGCTGAGGAGCGGAAGAAGGAACTGGCCCACCTCAATGAGATGGATGGACCGACGTTCAAGATCCGCAGGGATCCGCGCATGACTCGGGTCGGCTCGATTATGCGCAAGTTCAGCGTTGATGAATTGCCCCAATTGATCAATGTGCTCAAGGGGGAAATGAGCTTGGTCGGGCCCCGTCCTCCGTTATCGAGCGAAGTGGATCTCTACGACTGGAGTGATCGGCGCCGACTATCCATCAAGCCCGGGATCACCTGTCTGTGGCAGGTGAGCGGACGCAATCAATTGTCATTTGAGGAGTGGATGGTTCTGGATCGGAAATATATCGATAGCTGGTCGGTCTGGCTAGACCTGAAGATTTTGCTAAGAACGATTCCGGTGGTCCTAACTGGCAAGGGAGCATTCTGATATGAACATTACCGCAACGAGAAGAGTTGAATTTCTAGGTTGTCCGCTGGATTGTCTGACCAGTGAGGAGCTTGTGGTGGAACTAACGGAATCGATCCGCAGTTGGCAGCCAGAGAAGGTGATTCAGTTTGTCAACGCAAATAAAGTGGCGATGGTCCGAAAGGAACCTTGGATGGGCGAGGTTCTCGAGCGGGCTGACTACGTGTTAGCCGACGGCCAGCCGATGCTTCCTATGGCGGCGATGCTGGGGATCACGATCCCTGAGCGGATAGATGGTATTGGTCTGATGTACAAGCTGCTGAAGCTGGCCGACCACGAGGGCTTCTCGGTCTATTTGCTTGGAGCCAAGCAGGAGATAGTTGAGGAGTGCGTGCGGCGGATTGGATATGAATTTCCTGGGGCTCGGATAGCGGGCTATCGCAATGGATACTTCACGGAAGCAGAGATTCCCACCATTGCGAGTGTCGTGTGTGAGGCTGCACCTGATTTTCTATTCCTTGGTATGGGATCTCCACTGAAGGAACGGTTGGCAGATGAGTGGAAGTATCGACTCGGTGCCCGGGTCATCCAGGGCGTCGGTGGGAGTTTCGATGTGATGGCTGGTAGGGTGAAACGCGCGCCAGTGTGGATGCAACACTGCGGCTTCGAGTGGTTTTATCGAGTTTTGCAGGAACCCCAGAGAATGTTCTGGCGCTATCTAGGAACTAACGTAACCTGTCTCTGGGTTTTTATGAGAGCTGTAGGCAGCCGCTGGGGGATTTTGCAGGGGCGGCGCCGAATGCAACAGGACGGCGTGGTACCTCCACTGTGATTCCAGAGTGGTTGCTGAACCAGCAATTCGGAACTGGAATTCGGCAATTGGCGATTGCCGCATAGGAGAGGGAAATCATTCAATCTCACGGTCTCGTGACGCGTAGGGAGATAAATCGCCGAGCCGGATTGCCCAACGTGAGAGGGGCGGTCGCTTGCATCGTTTGCAGCGGTCCGTCGGCAATCATTATCAATGGACAAGGATTCCAGTGGATCAAATCTTCCGATGACTCAGCGGCGTATAGCACATCGGGCAAGCCACGCGGCCGGGTGAACGTTAGAACGAGACCGCTCTCGCTTTTGACAGCTGTTAACGGTGGGGTAAAGACAAGGGGATCGGTGCCCAAAGCATATTCGGCCACATTGACTAATCCGTCTCCATCAGGATCCGCATCGTCTGCCGCCAGGCCTACAGCGATTTGTTCGGGGCTGAAGCAACGCGTGCGCCAAGCCTCGAGTGATTCCGGTGCATTCGCCAGCGTCGCTGTGGCTTCTACTGTCACGGTGGTCGTGACGGTCAAATAGTTGCTGGTGTCTGTTGGGGTGAATGTCAGGCGCTGTGATGTCTTGCCGAGGGCCGGAATTTTGCTCGGCGTGATGAAGGCAAAGGTACCTAGGACTGACGCAGCACCACCGATCAAGGTCGAACTGGCCAGGGGCTGGCCGTAGGTGATGGTGGTGGCTGTGGGTTGGGTCGTGATCACTGGGGTCGCCTGAAGCACTGGCACATTTATGTTGAAGGCGAGAGTCTGATAGTTGCTAGTGTCAGTAGGAGTGAAGGTCACGCTTAGTGAGGTTGCGCCGGCAGGCGGAGCTGTTGGGCCATCCGAAGTCGGAACGGTGAAGGAAAGTTCGACGGAATAGTTGCTTTCCTCGCCAGTGCTGCTGTAGGCGGTGACCGAGGAGAAGTATGCAAGGCCTTCAGAGAGATCGGGGATGATCACCTCAGTCACATTTCCCGCGTCAAAGCTATGGTTATAGATCCCACTCAGGGTCCCCCAGTAAACTTTGTAACCGCTGACGCGAGCATCGACAACTGCGTCCCAACTGAAACGCGCACGTCCCAAAGAGCTGCCTGAAGTCGGTACCGGGCTCCGTGTGGTGAAGGCGAATGAGCCGGGCACCGAGGCGACGCCACCGCTCAAGATGGAACTGCCCAGGGATTGGCCGTAGGTGATGGTGCTGGCCGACGGCTGGGTTATGATCACTGGGGCCGCCGGGAGTACTGTCACATTCAAGCTGAAGTTGAGAGTTTGATAGTTCGCTGTGTCGATTGGGGTGAAGGTCACACTTTGTAGCGTCGTGCCGGCCGAAGGAGTCGACGTCGCTGTGGTAAAGGCGAAGGAGCCGGGCACCGAGGCAGCGCCACCGATTAAGATGGCACTGGCCAGCGTTTGACCGTAAACGATATTGGAGGCGGCTGGTTGCGTTGTGATTATTGGCGTGGTCGTGGCGGCCGCGAGCGGAATGATGAAGGATATCTCCACCGAAAAGTCGCTTTCCTCCCCAGTGCTGCTGTAGGCGGTGATTGAGGAGAAATAGGGGACACCCTGAGTGAATGTCCCGATGACCACTTCGCTCACATTTCCCGCGTCGATGCTTTGGTCGTAGATGCCACTTTGGGTCCCCCAGTGGACCTTATAGCCGATGACAACTGGATCGGGAACCGCGTCCCAACTGAAACGTGCCTGTCCCAAAGATCCGCCAAGCGCTAGCGGAACATTGAGGAGAAATACAATGGTGAGCAAGGTTATGCTGAAGAAAGTTCGCGGGAGTCGGTTCATGGTTTTATGTTGGTTTTATGTTGGTTTTATGAATGCCCGGCTGAAACACTTAAGGCGTTTTTACGTCCAGGATATTTGTACTTACGTCAAGAGCGGAATAATGCAAGCCAAAATTGAGATGTTTTTAATATTTGTAATGAAGTAACAGTCCTATTTCGCTATTCTATCCGTATAATTATCTACTTTTTAGCAGTAAATGTCCTCTGATGCGCAGCTGGCATAATATTTTCGTTAGCTTTGAATCAAGCCTACAGGCTTGATATTTGGCGGCTAAAGATTGGGTTGTTCCGATGCAGGTTATCTTTTCACTGGTGGTTTTTGTGCTTTGTCTTTCTTGCGGAACGATAGCAATAGTTTTTCGTCCGACAGCGGTGGCGAGTTGGCTATTTTTCACAGGAATGCTGCTGCTGGCGGCGGAGTTGGGCTTGGATTACCAGGTTGCGAAAGCAGCGAGCGCTGCGGAGATCAGCACATGGTTGTGGAGAGGCTTGCTGCTCAAATCTCTCGATCCAGGCATCTGGCTGAGCTTCAGTCTGGTTTATGCACGGGGCAACCAAGGCGAGTTCTTGAGCCACTGGAAGTGGTTCTTGGTGGTGGCATGGCTCCTCCCGGTGGCCTTGATATTTGGCTTTCCGCAGCGGGTATTTGAGTCGGCGGAGAGCAGCAATGCACTGGCGATTCAATTGGGTTGGGCAGGCAAGGCTTGGGTGATGGTGGTGATAACAGCGATATTGGCGATTCTGGTCAATTTCGAAAAGACCTTCCGGGCTTCGGTGGGAATGGCTCGCTGGAGGATCAAGTATCTGATTCTCGGGGTAGGGCTGATCTTCGGGGTGAGGGTTTACACCTTGAGCCAGATGCTGCTATTCTCGGGTTACCGTTCCGAGGTTGCCAATTTGACACTCGTGTCATTGTTCCTCGGGTGCATCCTGAACGGCGTCGGGCAGGTGAGGTCGAGCTTTGGGGCACTCGATATCTATCCTTCACGGGCGGTGCTACAGGGGTCGGTCACGGTGATCTTGGCTGGCGCCTATTTCATTATCGTCGGTCTTTTGGCGCAGTCGGTTGCTTTGCTGGGAGGGATTGCCAATTTTCCTGCACAGGCGCTGGTATTGTTGCTTGGCGTGGTGGGTGTGGCAGTCATGATGTTGTCGGAGCGTTTCAGGATGGCTCTGCGTCGTTTCATCAGTTGTCACTTCCGGCGGCCGGAACATGATTTTCGAGAAATCTGGACGGAGTTCACACGGCGGACCTCAAGCGTACTCGACGCGGTTACTTTGGGGAAAAATGCGGCGAATGTTATTTCCGAGAGTTTTCATGTCCTCGGTGTCACTGTGTTCGGGGTGGACTCAGAGGCATTGAGCTGGGAGTGGCTACACTCGACGGAGATAAGATTGGGGCATGTTGCCTTGCAAATCGATGTCGAGAGCTTGCGGCGGCTTGCCAGGCGCGGACGGCCTATTGTTCTAGAACTTGAGCCTGATGCATGGGCGGATGTCTTCCGGAAGTCTTGTCCCAAGAAATTTCAGCACGGCGGAGACAGCTTGGCGGTTCCGCTGGTAGCGGCGGAGCGCTTGGTCGGTTTGATGGTGTTGGTTGATCGGGTCAACGGGGTGCCGTACAGCCACGAGGAGTTGGATTTGCTCAAATGTATCGGAGATCAGTTGGCGGGTGGTCTGTTGAATTGCGCGCTGAGTGACGAGGTTTTGCAGGCTAAGGAGTTGGAGTCATTTCAAACTCTATCGACCTTTTTTGTTCATGATCTCAAGAACGCAGCCACCGGATTGAGCCTGATGCTGCAAAACATGCCGATTCACTTTGATGATCCCAAATTTCGTTCAGATGCGATTCAAGGGGTTGGACGTACCGTTGAGCGGATTAACCAATTGATCTTGAAACTGAGCAGCTTGCGCCGCGAAGTTCAATTGATCAAGGTCCCTTGCAGACTGGATCTGCTGTGTGCCGAGGTGCTCGACGGATTGGAAACCACTATGGACGGAAAGAGACATTTAGAGCGGGACTTGCGGCCGGTTCCATTGCTGGCCCTTGACGCAGAGGCAATGCGAAGCGTAGTGACGAATCTCGTTGTCAATGCCCGCGAAGCACTTAATGGCAGCGGCGAAGTGAAAGTCGCCACGTGCCTGGAGGCCAAAGGCGTGGAGTTTGCGGTGGCCGACAGCGGTTGCGGGATGAGCCCGAAATTTATCAAAAACTTGCTGTTCCGCCCGTTCCATAGCACAAAAACAAACGGTCTGGGCATCGGCATGTTTCAATGCCGGAAAATTGTCGAGGCACATGGCGGAACCATCGCTGTGAAAAGCGAGCCGGGAATGGGCACTCGTTTTGCAATCTGGTTTCCACTTCGCCACCATTCCCAAGCAAATCAACTGCTGCCATGAAACCTAAACTCCTAATCATCGACGATGACGAGGAAATCCGAACCCAAATGAAGTGGGCGGTGGCGGACGGCTACGAAGTAGCCATGGCGGCCGACCGCAAGAGCGCCCTTGTGGCCTTTCGCAAACAGCGGCCCGAGGTGGTGCTGCTCGACTTGGGACTGCCGCCGAGCCCCAACGACACAAACGAAGGAATGGCCACTCTAGCAGGGATGCTTACGCTTGATCGTCTGGCGAAGATCATTATCATCTCAGGCCAGAGCGAACGAGTGAACGCGATCAGGGCCATCGGCGCTGGTGCTTATGATTTCCTCTACAAGCCGCTGGACCTCAGGCAACTCACGGTATTGCTAGAGCGGTGCGTTTATGTGAGCAAACTAGAGCGGGACTATCGACGCATGCAGGATGGGGAGCGGCCGGACATATTTGAGGGCATGCTCGGCGGGAGTGAGGTAATGCAGGAGGTCTTTAAAACCGTAATCAAGGTCGCGAAGTCCAATGTTCCTGTCCTCATTCTCGGTGAAAGCGGCACCGGCAAGGAAATGGTCGCTAACGCGATCCATCGCAGAAGCTCGTTCAAGGCCGGGCCTTTCGTGGCGATCAACTGCAACGCAATCCCTGAGAACCTCATCGAAAGCGAGCTGTTTGGCTATGAAAAGGGTTCCTTTACAGGAGCTAACAGCCAGAGAGTCGGACTGGTTGAAACCGCTGCCGGAGGAACATTGTTCCTTGACGAGATTGGTGACCTTCCGCCGCCGATCCAGGTGAAACTGTTGCGTTATCTTCAGGAGAAACGCATTCAACGAGTGGGTGGGCGGTTGGAAATCGAAGTGGAGGCGCGAGTGCTTGCGGCGACCCATGTTGACCTTGCCAAGGCGCTTGCGGCAGGGCGATTTCGCGAGGACCTGTATTTTCGTCTGGCGGTGGTTGCGTGCAAACTGCCACCATTGCGCGATCGGGGCGAAGATATCCTCCTTGTGGCAAGAGACTTTCTCAAGCGTTTTGGTGTGCAGCACGGGCGGGACGCATTGGAGTTCAGTTCCAGCGCGTTACAGGCGATCATGAGACATTATTGGGCGGGCAACGTTCGGGAACTTCAAAATAGAATCCAACGCGCCGTGGTCATGGCCGATGAGCGCGAAATCACCGAGATGGATCTTGAACTCGTAACGTCAGTTTACCCTGCCTCTTGCCTAGCTGAATCCGATGGCCCGCGCCACAGGAATGGTGCCCATATTTCCCAGAGCCTCAAGCAGGCCCGAGAACATCTTGAGAGAGACATGGTCGCTGTGGCCATCGAACAGCATGGCGGAAATGTTTCCTCCGCCGCCAAGGCACTGGGCATCAGCCGCCCGACCTTCTACGAACTCCTGAACAAACTCGGCATCTCCAGGAACCGAAACCTCGACGCTCGTTTAGATGATCTCTGAAAATAACAACTCTAACATGACTATGTCCACTGATCAATATATTCTACGACACATGAAGATTGTAAAACATTTCCTAATTGGCACGGCAGTCGCACTGTTGCTTGCAACCCTTCCGTGCGGATGCACCAAGAAAGCCAAGGCAGCAGGCAAGCTTGACGCAGCCAAGGAATATTTCGCGAAAGGCGATGACGCGTTGCCGAAATTGAATTCAAGAATGTACTGAAGCTGGAACCCGGACATCCGCAGGCGCTTAAGGGGCTCGGTTTGATTTGGATACGGCAGGGGGCATTGCTTGAAGGAGGGCGGATTCTATCGGCTGCAAAGAGTCAACTTTCCACTGATGACCAGATCGGAGTCAACCTAGCGTTCGCATATATAGAACTCGGTTTCACTGCAGACGGTAGGAAGGAGATTTTTGAGGTTCTCGACCGTAGCCCGACCCATGGCGAGGCCTTGATGTTGCTCGCTGAAAACTCGCTCACTCCCGAGGCTATGACCGAGTGCGAGGTTCGGATTACACGTGCAAAGGACGGCAACAAGGCCCCGGTCATGCTGGCATCCGCCCTTATCGAATTGCGCCGGGGCAACCTTGAAGCCGGCACCCGTACAGTGGAGCGGGTTCTTGAAATCGCCCCAAATCTTGTCCGTGGCTTAGCCTTGAAAGCTGCGCTCCACAGGGTGAACCAACAGCCTGAAAGAGCTCTCGTACCAATGAAGAAAGCCTCAGATCTCGCAGGTCCGCGTTCCAGCGAGCGTGGCACCTATGCCAAGCTTCTCATTGAACTTGGGCGCGGGGCCGACGCAGTCGTGGTGCTCAAGGATGCAACCTGTTCGGCTCCAGACTACCTGCCGAACTGGAGGCTTCTAGCACAAATCGCGTATAAGGGCGGTAGAGATGCCGAGGCGTCGGAAAATGTATCCAAGGTGCTAGCAAAAAGTCCGCTGGATATCGAAGCAGTTCTCGTTCAAGCCGCGCTTTGGCAGCGGAGCAAGGAACCAGCGAAGGCAGCGGCGTTGCTCGAGAAACTCACCACCACATTCCCGTCACGTCCGAAGGTTGAACTCGCCCTCGCCGACGCTTATCTCTCAGCTGAAAATCTCCTCAAAGCCACATCCACCCTAGACCATGTGCTCACCCTCGTGCCTGGGCAGTCTGAAGCAACCCTGCTGCGCTCCAGTCTTTATCTAAAAGACGGCCGCCCCGGAGAGGCAATCCGCCTCGTCGAACCGCTACTCGTCATTGATCCCCTAAACCGCTCTGCTCAGGATCTGCTGGTGGCAGCCTACACCGCCGCCAACCGCCTCGATGAGGCTGTCGCAATTGTTGAGCAGCAAACCACATTATTGCCCAAGGACGAAGACCTGCAGTTGCGACTCGGTCAACTGCTACGTGCCCAAGGAAAAGCTGCCGAGGCTCGAGCCATCTTTGAGCAGCTCCTAGAACATACGTCTGACCCGATCAGAGCGGTGCTTCAGTTGGTCACGCTCGACGAGCAGGAAGGTAAGAGCGCAGAGGCTTTGGAACGCCTTGATACTTATCTAGCCACCCATCCAGACTCTGCGCAGGCCCACTTCTTCAAAGCCCAGCTCTGCTATATCAGGAAAGAGTTCAAAGAAGCCGAGATTGAAGCTGAATATACCATCCGACTTAAACCGGACGATGTCCAGGCTTATGGCATATTAGTGACAATTCAGAGCAATGACGGACGATCGAAACAGGCGCTTGAGAGAATTGAGAAACTTATAGAAGTATATCCTAACAACCTGTCTGTTCAGATGAGCCATGGCACGCTTCTTATGAAACTCGGGTGCCTCGATGAGGCGAGAACATGCTTCGAAAAAATGACGAAGTTGTCGCCTAACTTTGCGCCTGCATACAACAATATGGCCTATATTGATTTGACGACTCCGGGGAATCTCGACAAGGCAGTGGAAAACGCCCGAAAAGCCCGACTGATCGCCCCTGACGACCCATCGATCTGCGATACCTATGGCTGGATACTCTGGCTCCGAAGCGACTATCACCAGGCACTTCCACTCTTGCGGGAGGCTGTGAGCCATCTGCCAGGAGTGGCTTCGGTGCAGTACCATCTAGCGATGGCATACTACATGATGCATCAAACGCCGGAAGCCATTGCCGCCTTCGAAACAGCGCTAACGATCTCCTGCGCGTTTCCTGAAAGGGATCAGGCTGCGAGGCACCTTGCCGTTCTTCGTGATGGCGATCACTTGGACCTAGCCACCCTTGAAGAGCGGATCAAAGAAGCCCCCAAGGATGTCGTTCTAATGATGCTCTTGGCTAAGAAACTCGCTACTGCAGGCCGCCCGCAAGAGGCCCTCGGTGCCTATCAAAAAGCCATTGCCATCAACCCTGACCTCGTAGAGGCTTATCTCGAACAGGCCGATGTGTATGCATCCGCTCTCAACCAACCTGAAAAGGCACTTGCCGCATCTAACCAAGCCCGAAAACTCGCACCGCAAAGCCCGCACTCAGCAGCTTCTCTCGGCAAATCACTTTTCCGAATGGGTAAGCATGATGCAGCCTACAACCTGCTGGCGGAAGCCGCCCGTGCCCTCCCAGAGGACTCCGGAGTCCAATATGATTACGCATGGGCTGCATACAGTACTGGCCGAGTTTCCGACGCCCGCGCCATCGCAGGGAAACTTGCCCTATGTTATCCCGCCCGGATGGCAGATGCGAAGGAATTTCTCGCCCTGACCGACCCGAGAGCCGCAGCGGACCCTTGCATGACTGCTTTGATTGAGAATAAGCTGGTGGCCAGTCCAGCCTATGTTCCTGCCCTAATGGTTCGTGCAGAGTTGCTAGAGTTGGCAGGGGGCAGCCCGCTTCCATTCTATACCAAGGTACTTGAGGTATACCCTCAGTTCGACCCCGCTCGAAAGGCCCTTGCCTGGGTCTATCTCGATGATCCAACACAGCTTGATGCAGCGGAAAGACTCGCCCTCGCTGCACGCGAACGGCTAAAGGATGATTCCGATTTGGGCGGTATTCTTGCCATCATAAGCTACAGCAAAGGCCAGTTCGATTACGCAGCCCAAATCCTCACAGAAATCTCCGCCAAACGCCCGCTGAAAGGCAAGGAACTCTTCGCTCTTGGTATGTCACAGGCTGCCACTAATCGCCCCTATGATGCCCGTCAGACGCTCACTCTGGCACTCCAGAAAAAACTCTCTCAAACTGATTCCGCCATAGCCAAAGCAACTTTCGAGAAGCTTGGAAAGTTATCTGAAAATGACGGTAAATAGATTTCAGGTATGTTTACCCATTGATTGGGAATCTTCCGCCATGTGTCGAAATGCCAACTTATAGCTCCTATCGAGTCTATAAGTCACGTGCAATAATCGAATAATGTTTGAATCCGATTCTCTCGCATACATTCATTTCGAATTTTCGGTATAAGTGGTTCTTCCAATATGATCGGTCGGTAGATGCGATGTAGAGCCCGACTCACCCAACGACTATGAAAATCATTGAGGCATTAACATCTGTAATCTGTCCGATCATTGCCGTAAATATGGCCTCGGGTCTGACAATTGTCCAAACCACAAGTTCTGCTGTACTCTCGACCTCGCTAGGAGGAGGTGGTGGACTGTCAATCACTTCGGCAAACGTGATCAATGGGGCAGATAGTCAGTTTGGGAGCTATTCGGGGTTTGCTTCCTTCCCTGTCACTATCGGGGATGGTATTGTCATGTCGACCGGTCAAGCCTTGCAGGTCACACCAATGTCTAATAACGGCTTGCAGGCGGCCTATACCACGCCGAGCACCAACACGGGAGTTGGTGGGACGACCGAATTCAATGCCTACGGTCCCGGACACATCACAAACTTCAGCAACTCCAATGACGTGGCCGCTCTTCAAGTTTGTTTTACCTTGGCTGCCGCCAGCCAGATCGGTTTCCAATTCATTTTCGGCTCAGTCGAATTTCCAGAGTACACAAGCAATTTCACAGACGCTTTCGTGGCATTCTTGGACGGAACTTCGACTATCGATCAGATTGTCTTCGACTCCAGCAATAACGCGGTTCAGGTGGGTAACACCTTCGCGAGTGCGTTGACCACCGACGATACCAATACGGCGTTCGCCGATCCGCACGGCCTTTTGGCTTTGACGACGTTTACTGCAACAAATCTCTCAGCTGGAGCTCATACGCTCATTTTTGAGCTTGCAGACGTGAATGACCATATCCTGGATAGCGGGATATTTATTTCCAATCTTCACGCCGGCAGTGGTAACCCCGGAACCAATCCCTCAGTGCCCGATTCCGGGACCACGGTCTCCCTTTTGGCATTGACCATGCTTGTTCTGGCTGGGCTTAACCGCAAGCTGAAATCGGCCTGAAGCTGCCCACGGTGGCAGTGTGTTTTCATTCAACCAAGGAATTACATACAGGATGGCGGCGGAAGCCGTCATCCTGATATATATGGGATGTGATAAATCTTTAGTTCGTTCCAACTGCATTTGTGTCGGATATGTTTACACATTTTGATGAGAATCTTTCCATACGGCATGCATCCGATATCAATTGGAATATATTAGATAGCCCTAAATCATTAACAATCAGAGGTATACAAGTATGTATGAATCTTCTGGCACGGCTTTTGCTTGAAATCTATCGAGAGCAAGTCACCCACTTTCGGGAGAATCCCTAGCTCAATCCAAACAACAAACTATTCCAGTGAAAATTCGTTACTGTTCAAAGTTTAGCGCGTCTCTGCTGATTGCATTGGCGCTCGGGTCTACGGCAAATGCCGCGTTCATCAGTGGCTTGATTTCCTTCGATGGACAAGCAAATCTTGACAACTCAAATTTGGCCTTGGCGACGAAGGTCATAACTTGGAGCGGTGTTGAGGCTGGTCCTCCGATTACCGGAGATTTCGCTGCGTTTGTGAGTAATCATGCTCCAGCGGCCTTCACGGATGGTTGGGCTTTTACCTCGGGGTCGGTAACGCCGTTATGGACGTGTGGTGGATTCACATTCGATCTTACGTCCTCGGCTATACAATTCCAAACGTCCAAAGCGCTTTGGGTAAGCGGCACTGGGACGGTTAGTGGTAATGGCTTTGAGCCCACCGTCGGTACATGGGACTTTTCCACTCAGACTGGATCCGGCACTGCGTTTCGCTTCTCTTCCAGCACTGAGGCGGTCCCCGATGGTGGCACCACGATGGCCTTGTTCGGGTTCTCGCTGCTGAGTCTTTACGGTGTTCGTCGCAAGCTCGGCAAACATTGAATTGCGCGTAAAGCAACTTTTTGCCGTAACTTTCAAGCCGGACAGGGATTTAGATTCCTGCCCGGTTTTTTTTATCTGATTAGTCTCAGACTCTCACGAAGTCTGCACGCGGATGCTTGATGCTCGCCGGTTTTAACTTCCATCTGTGAATCCCTGACGGAAGAAGCGGGCTGGATCACTAGCAAGTAGTTTGATAACAACCTGTTGTCGGTCAGGGGAGATCGTTGTGATTGAGTCGGCCTGGTAGTCAACATCTTGGATCATGGGCACCCAAGACGACGGATCCAGACTGGTGGAGGTTTCCAGCAACGGCACGATATCAATCCCATTGCTACGCCGGGTGGTGGTAAGATAGAATGTACCATCCTTGATTGCCAATATGGGCAGATCTACTGTGGCGACTGGACTGATTGGGTCGATGCCGAGGGCGTACTCGGTGAAATTCTTCAGTCCGTTACCATTTTGATCTGCTTCGGGATCTAGGGCCGGGTAAAGGTGGGAGAACGACTCATAGGCACCTTCAAATGCCCCAAGGGTGGTGGTGAGGCCCTGAGTTCGTTGGGACCCTGCGAGATCTTTGGCCGTGGTGCAAAAGTCACTGTTGCCTATATTCAAACAGGGCGAACCTGTGAAAACCCGCAGATCGGCTGTAGGGTTCGGGGCATTCGACCCGCCCAATGCATGGACAAATCCAGGATCATTGGCAGTCAAGCCTCCGTCGAGATTTCCTACTCCCCAGGTCACTAGATTGCCATCCCTGAAACTGCCAGAGTCGGAGGCACCTTCGATGAGGGAGTAGGTTACATCCGGGTGAGAATCTCCGGTGTTGTTGAGTTGGCTGGCGGCGATGGATCCTCCGCTCATCGTGTTGCCCCAAATGATGCAGTTTCGCAGAATCGGATGGGAGGCGATTTCACTTCGCATTCCGCTGCCGGAATTCCCTTGGATGCTACAGTTGGACAGTGTTGGGTTAGCCATTAGATTGTAGATCCCACCACCGAACGGAGCCAGATTGCCCGAGATCTGCGAACTCGAGATGTCCAAGGATTTGGTTCCGTTAATGCCTATGAGGAAGACCCCCCCCCCAAAGCCGCTTGCTTGATTTCCTGAGATTATGCAACGCTGGATGCTGCCTGTGATACCATTGCCCCAGAGGCCGCCGCCATCGAAATCACTAACACAATCCTTGATCGAACAGGCTTCAAGCACCAGATGGCTTGACAATGCAAAGAGTCCTCCGCCATTGCCACCGACAGCGCGTCCATTGTGAAGATGCAGCGAGCGTAGCGTAACGTCGGCGTTGGCTGTGATGGTGAAGATGCGGGAACTGTTGTTGGCACTCAGGGTGATGCCGGAGGGAAGCGCGGAGGCATCGAGCGTAAGCTTGAGGGCCGTGATATTGAGTGAGCCGGAACTCAGAGTGATAGTCGCGCCGTTCAGAAGCGGCGAGAATTCGATAGCATCGTTGTCGATTGCGGTACCCAAGACATCCCGCAGGGAGCCCGTGCCGCTGTCGTTGGTGGTGGTTACGGTTCCTGCATGGCTGACGGAGGTCATCATTGAGAGCAGGGAGGACAATACGGAATATCTAATTTTCATGGTTTGTAGAAGGCTAAGTCAATTGCCAAGTTACAGGGTTTGAATGCTAATCCAAGAACTTTCTTGGCCAGTTGAACCAATAAATATTGTTTGCCTTCATGTTTTTCGGCATGGGTTTGAGGAGTTGCCTCGCTTGCATTTATTCCCAGAAGGAAAAGATTTGCTGGCAATCCTCGCATAAATTCCCTACTGTTGCTGATGTTCAGGAGAAAATTCACCTAATGCAATTATGATAACAAAAATGAAGCATGACATGGCAGATGAAGGCAAACGTATGAATGGCATGGCCGACGGAGTGGAAACATGGATGGAACACATGATAAACCAGGATTTTTTGACGGTTGAGTTTCGACGGTGGTTGACGACCTGTTTGTGGTGGATTATCGTCTTAATCGCGGGATCCGCAATGGTGGGATGCGGTGATATGCAGTCAGCCGGGCCAGTTCCGGCCGAGGCATCAGTCTCAATGCCAAGTGGTAATCTTGCGCCCGGCGACGTGATCAATGTGATATTTTCGGGCGCTCCCGAGTTGAGCACCAAGCAAAAGATCCAGCCTAACGGCAGGGTCAGCCTGCCGACGGTCGGCGACGTGAGTGCTGCCGGCAAGACCATTACCGGACTGCAGCAGCAATTGAGCACTCTGTACCAACCCCATTTGCAGGACTCGACAGTGGTGGTGTCCCTAGCCGGTGCCGCAGCCGGCGTGTACGTATCTGGCGAAGTGCTTCGGCCTGGCAAGATTCCGCTGGACCGGCCCATGACGGCACTTGAAGCGGTGATGGAGGCGGGCGGATTCACCAAACTTGCGAATCCGAAGCAAGTGCTCATTTTGAGGAACCAGGAGGGCAAGAGTCGGCGCTACGTGCTGGACATGAATGAAACCCTTGGTGGTTCAGAGAGCATTCCGTTTTATGTGAGGGCATTCGACGTTGTCTATGTGAAACAGAGTTTTTGGTGATGGGATTGGAGGCGGGGGACTGAGGCACCGATGCCAGCAGCGGCGTGCTGGCGCAGTGCGGTGATTTTCGGACGGATTTGCATTGGCTTGACGCGCAGACCCCGCGGGGTATAATTGCCTGGTGAAATCCTTCTTTGGCTTGGCATTCGTGGTTTTAGTCTTGTTCACCATCATCGTCGGTGCTGGGTTTCTGTGGTATTTGAGCGACTCCAGCGAATTCACGCGAAAAGATGCTCATCCCGCCGCTGGATCCTTGACACCGCCTAGCCCCCCCGCCGCCACGCAGAATCGTCGCTGAGTGGTTCAAAAATGGATTGCGCAAATCGCTATGCACGCTCATAAGGCGCGTGGCTTTTGTGACGAAGCCGCACATCCCAACCACCCAATATCAGATGCAACCAACCCTTCTTGTTCTCGCCGCTGGCATGGGCTCGCGCTACGGCGGCCTCAAACAAATTGATCCAATGGGCCCTAACGGCGAGACAGTGCTCGACTATTCGGTGTTCGACGCCATCCGTGCCGGCTTCGGGCGGGTGATTTTCATCATCCGCGAGGATTTCGCCGAGGCATTCCGAGATGGCATCGGTTCGCGCTTTGCGGGCCGTATCGCAGTGGACTACGCGTTCCAACGCCTTGATGACTTGCCAGCCCCTTTCAGTGTGCCGGCTGGGCGCAGCAAGCCGTGGGGTACTACCCACGCTGTCCGGGCTGCCCGTGCACTGGTCAATGAACCCTTTGCTGTTATCAATGCCGACGACTTTTATGGGCGCGACGCCTATCAGCGAGCCGCTACCTTTCTTGCCCAGGCACCCGCCGCAGATGGCAAAGCCCATTATGCCATGATTGGCTACCCATTAGTCAACACGCTCTCCGACCATGGGGATGTCAATCGGGGCATTTGCAGCACGAACTCTGATGGGCTGCTCACCGGTGTTGAGGAATACGTCAGTATTCTGCGCGAAGCCGATGGGGTTGTGCGCGGCACTGCCCTTGACGGCAAGCGCAAGCCAATCGCAGAAAGCGGCCCGGTCTCGATGAATTTCTGGGCTTTCGGTCGCGTTTTTTTTGATCAGCTTGAGGCCGGTTTCAGTCAGTTCCTAGAGGCGCATGGCCAGGCAGAGAAATCCGAGTACTATATTCCGACCATCGTTGATTGCCTAATCCGTTCCGATCAGGCGGATTGCACGGTCATTCCGACTAGCAGCCATTGGTTCGGTGTAACCTACCCAGACGACAAGCCGCACGTGGTGGCTTCCATCCAACAGCTCATCGCCGCCGGGGAGTACCCGGAAATGCTAGGTTGAACATAGGCAGAAGATTGCCGCGCTGCGGGACAAGAGAATCCAGTGCCGTTTGGCTGCGACGAGCGCTTTTTCCTTTGTCTTCCACTTATAACCTAACACATTTAGTAGTAAATTCATGAACGTTCTAATCACTGGCGGCAGTGGCTTCATTGGTTCCCATCTGGTCGAGCACTATCAGGAGCTTGCGGACGAAATTCGTGTGCTGGATAATTTGCGAAGTGGCTATCGGCACAACCTCAACGGCCTCAAGCATACATTCATTGAGGGGTCGGTCACTGATCGGGGGTTGGTCGAACAAGCCATGCATGGCGTCGATTATGTGTTTCACCTCGCTGCCCTGGTGAGTGTGCCGGAATCGATGGCCAAGCCTGCCGAGTGCGTTGAGATCAACGTCAGTGGCCTGCTCACGGTGCTGGAAGCGGCGGCCAACGCGGGGGTAAAGAAGCTAGTGCTTGCATCTTCGGCAGCCGTCTATGGGGATAATCCGACGGTTCCTAAAGTGGAGACGATGTTGCCGGAACCCAGGAGCCCGTATGCCATCACCAAACTCGACGGCGAATACTACCTCGACCTCTATCAGCGCGAAGACCGTCTTCAGACCGCAGCACTGCGTTTTTTCAACGTGTTTGGTCCGCGCCAGGATCCCAAGGGGGCCTATGCCGCCGCTGTGCCCATTTTCATCGAACAGGCGCTGCGCAATGAGGACATCACGGTCTTCGGAGATGGCGAACAGACGCGCGATTTCATCTACGTGAAGGATATCGTCGGTGCCCTCACCTTTGCCGCCCAGACACCAGGTGTCAGCGGCGTGTTCAATGCCGGCTATGGCGGCGAACTGACGATCAACCAGCTCGCCCGGCAATTG
>CAIQXC010000045.1 GCA_903875675.1 Akkermansiaceae bacterium | reverse complement strand
GGTCACTTCGGTTTCCGGCTTGCCCAGCACGACCGACGCCGTGAGTTTGTGCAGGTCCGCACCCGCCTGATAGGCTTCGATCATCCGGGTTTCCCCGGCGATGGCGGCGGCGGCACGCAATTCGATTTGCGAATAGTCGGCGACGATCAGGCGGCGGCCCTCTGGAGCGGTGAACGCTTCTCGCATTTCGCCCCGCCCGATGTTCTGGAGGTTCGGCTCCTTGGATGAAAAACGTCCGGTGGCTGTGCCCAAAGGTTCAAAGCGACCATGGATCCGCCCGTCGGCTTGGATGTGCCCAACCAATGCTTCCGCCTGTTGGGCGCGTTTGCTTGCTTCGCGGTGGGCGAGCACCAGGGGAATGAGGCGTCCGTCGTCCGCGGCCTTGAGCGCCTCCTCGGAGGTGGATTCCAGCGTGAGCCCTGCTGTTCGTAGCGCAGCGAGAACCTGTCCCGGGCTGGCCGGGTTGATCGTCGGATTGCCAAGAGCCGTGCGAAGGTCTGCGGTGGCCTGTTGCGCCAGACGGTCTGCCTCTGCGGCGATGGCTTCCAGCTTCCCACACTCCACACGGATGCCGGTGGCTTCCATCTTCACCACGGCCGGCAGCAACGCGCTTTCCTGCGCCCACACGGCATCCAATCCGGCCATTTCCAGATCGGTTTCCATCACGCCCAGCAGGTCGTGCAAGTAGGCAACATCGCGGGCGGCGTAGGCGAGTTGGTCATCGGTGAGCAGCATGGACGCCCAATCCGACCGGCTGTGATCGGCGGCAGGCTTGATTTGCAAAAACCGATCCAGGCATTGGTCGAGGTTGTTGCCGGGCTTGGTGCCGGCGGCAAGAATGCGGGCGGCGGTCAGCGTGCAATGGACCTTGGTGGCGAACAGACCGCACTTCACCCACAGCCAGAGCAAATCGAACTTGGCGTTGTGGGCGATGATGCCGGTTTCCTCCAGGATCGGCTTCAGCGGCCCGAGGTCGTAGCCGGTAGCCCGCAAGTCGATGGTCCAGATGGTGCCGCCGTGACGGCAGAGGGTGAGCAGGCGGATGTCGCCTTTCTACGGGTCCAGGCCATCACCCTTGCGGGGACCGTAGGTTTCAATGTCCAGGGCGATGCGGGATGCACCGGTCAGATCGAGGGCAATCCGGTCGAGGTCGCTGCGACTGGTGCAGAGGGTGCCGCTGTGTGAGGTGTGAGGTTGAGTGAGTACTTGCCCCCTGTTTTTATAGGGACTAAATATACCATTATTTTCCCGTTTTGATTTTTCATGTATTATTTCTGCCAGATTGGAACTGCTGGCAACACATCCCTCAACCTCACACCTCACACTGTCCGAAATATCATGAGAGTGAGGTGTGTGAGGTGTGTGAGGTATTCCGGTATCCGGACCACCTGCGCGGGAAAATAGATACTTGCAGAAGTTGGCGGAGGTTCTCTGGACACCGAAGACGATGCCACCCAGTTCCCGCCCATCGAACCTGGCAAGCAGCTTGCCGAAGGAAATGGTGCCGCGCTTCTGGGAGAAATCGATCCACTCGAAGAGTTCCTGGACCGCCTCGGTGTCGCGCACCCATTCATAGACGGCATCCTTGTTGGTCCACTGGTTGCCGAAGTGTTCGTGGCCCATGGCGAAAAACCTGCGCATGGCATCGGTGTCCTTGTCGCCTGACACGCTGCTTTCCTCGTGCGGCAGGCACGGGTCTTGCAGACCGGCACAATGCAGGACACCACCGACCACGCGGCCCCATTCGGGAAACGAGGTGAATGGCGTCGGTCCCGGTGGACATCCCGCGCGCACCCAGTGTGCGACCAGTGCGTTGACCGCCGAAAGCAGGTCCGGTCGGTGCTGCCGGACCCATTCGAGCACGCTTTCGTGCTTGTAGCGGTGGCCGTTGACGTAATCGGGAGTGAAGCGCAGACGGATTCGGCGGCAGCGGCGCTCGATGTCGGGTTCCCAAGTGGCGTTGTTGGCCGAGATCGAGAATTCCGTCTCGTTTTGCAGCGTGATCGACTCGCTGGCCCCAAGGATACGGTCATCCCAGAACCCCGAATTGTCGGTGGCGGCTTCAAGCGAGGAGAAGCGGACGTGGCCCTTCATGTTGGCGAGGTGGAAAAAGCGCGCGCCTTGAATCAGGGCGGCGGTGATCCGTTTGCGCATTTCCTCGTCGCCGTCTTTGGATAGGGGGGAACCGGTGACGTTGCGACCGGTGTAGAGGTTGTGGGTGACATCGGCGCAGGTATCCTTGCCGCTGCCCTCGCGGTTGCCGTCGTAGATCCAGAGGGGCGTGCGCTTCCAGTTCATGAGGCCGCGACAGAACGGAGTGATCAGGCGGGCCAGCGCATGAATCCGCGCCCACGAAACCTGGGGGATTTCTCCCGTCACCTCCCAAGTGTATTGGTGCCCGCTCTTGTGGACGGATGGTGAAAGCACGAGGTTGAGGCTGTTCAGATAGAGTTCGGCATCGACCTTGTCGTTGATCTTGCAGGTGGGTGCCTGCTTTGGTTTGAGTATGGCCTCGGGCAGGTCGCGGCAGATG
This sequence comes from Akkermansiaceae bacterium, assembly GCA_903875675.1. Lineage (GTDB taxonomy): Bacteria > Verrucomicrobiota > Verrucomicrobiia > Verrucomicrobiales > Akkermansiaceae > Luteolibacter. Next base: position 3,751 of record CAIQXC010000045.1, on the reverse strand, counting down.
AAGGCGAGATGCACGCCGCCACCGGTGCGTTCGCGGGGGACCGCCGCAAGTTCCGGCATCGTGGCGAGCCACTCCATGACCGAGACCCCGGCGTCGGATTTGCTGTCCAAATCCACATGGACGAACGGCGGGCGCACCACGCAACCGATGTTGTGGTCGGTGCCCGGACCGAAGCATTTGGCCAGGTCGTCCGAGTTGATGTCGGCGACGGTGTGTTGGCGCCATGCTTTTAGAATCGGCTTTTTGCCCCGCTCCCGCGGCTCGCCACGATCAGGCCCGAACAGGGGGTGAATCGCCCAACCGAGGGTGTTAAAGTAAAATTGGGCTGCGGCGAGGCGGTCGAGGGTGTTGATGTCGGCCGGGATGGTGGGGGCGGTGCCATTTTTTTGTGCTGTGCTGACAATGATCGGGGCGCTGCCATCCGTGGTGCCACTTTCTTGCAGCGGTGTCATTTCATCGGTGCCATTTTTGGCAGCAGGGGCGGTGTCGGTGCCATTCCCGGTGCCATTTGCGGCACTGGTGCCATTTCGGCGGTGCCATTCTGGGCAGCAAGGGTGGTGTCGGTGCCATTCCCGGTGCCATTTTCCGGCACCGGTGCCATTTCGGCGGTGCCATTTTTGGCAACGGGGTCGGTGTCGGTGCCATTTGCCGCGCCATTTTCCGGCACCGGTGCCATTTCGGCGGTGCCATTCTGGGCAACAGCGTCAGTGCCGGTGCCATTTGCGGTGCCATTTTTGCCGGAATGGGCGGTGCTGGTGCCATCGTTTGGCACCGGTGCCACTTCAACTTCGGCGAGCTTGTGCCACTTTTCCCGCGACGAGCGTTTCTTGATGGTGTCGAATGGCACCTCAAACCGCGCCGCCACCTGACGGAATGACTCGTCCGATGATTCGTAATGGGTGCGGATTGTCGGCCAGTCCGGCTTCATTACGTCCGCCTAGCTTTCGGAGATGTCGGGTTTTTGGGTGAGTGGGTTCATGATTGCGGGACGGGGTTGGTGTTGGGGGCGGGCGTTTCATCGGACGAGTGTTTGGCATTTGCGACGGGCATTTGAGTCGCCCCGGCAAACGAGCCTACAGTTAGGGCGTCGAGCGCCGCGTCCAGATCGCGCTTGCGGTAACGCACCGCATAGCCGATGTGGATGAAGGGAATCCAACCGCACCTGCGCCACAAAAGCAGCTGGCGCGAGCCAATGCGGAGGTAGTCACAGGCTTCGGGGTCGGTCAAAAGCCTCTCGTCTCGGTGGGTGGGGGTCGATTTCGTATCCATAGCCCCGGTTTCCGTGTCAACCTGACGGGATGCGGCGGGCCTGGTTCGCGGCGAAAACGCCGCCGAAGTGCGGTCGATACCGCGGGTGGGGATGGATTGCGTGCGCATGACGCCCCCAATCTTCCCATTTCCGCAGGGATGGCGACACGATTGCCGGATAACTCCGGGGGTTATGCGTGATTTCTCAGAGGCCGTGATCCGTCCCAAACCGTTTGATTTGCCGTTCCGTGCAGGGGAAACCCAACTGTTGCATCATGAGCAGCCTTACCTCCATTTTGATACCGTCATTTTTCCAATGATCCCAAAAAATAGCGATGAGAAGATTGCGCATCCGCACCCCGTTCTTGTGTTGGTGCAACACAGGACCCTGCGAACTGAAGTGCGCTTTCCATGTCACCAGATCCAAGCTTGCTTTTATTCCGTGGTAGGCTTCCGCGAGGGCGATCTTGGCGCAGCGTTCTGAAATTTCGTGCGCTTCGGTCCTATGGGCTTCCCAAACCTTCTCGGTCAGTCTGAGTCCGTGGTGAACTTCCAGCGTCGGATTGAGCTGAATCGCGACCGGGTGGCCGAAATATTCGGTCGTAGCGCCGTCCTTCTCACGGCCACACGTTACCGTGGCACCACGGAAAATCCGGCGCTGGCATACAAGGAACTCCAAGTCGTCGCCAATGACGGCACCATGCAACTTCCAGACAACGGGTTGGAACGATTCTGGATCAATGCGTCTGGGACCAGCCTGCTTGCTCATGGCGGGCCGATGATCGTGACATTCGCCACGCCACGTCCATTCGAAAAACGCCCCAGTCACTGTCTGCTCTTGGAAAATTGCCGTGAATTGCCGGATCGCCGGCGAATTTGGGACGCCCCGGAACGATTGAGACTGGGAATGCCCTCGGGACGGGTTTTGTTGGCTTGCCCGCACGCCCCCCGAACCGCTAGCCTCACCCCGGATGCGGCGAAGTCCGCCGGTCGTTACCGCCACACCCATCGATTCACCCCTGCATGACCACCCACGGCTCCCTCGCCAACATCGAAAAACTTGAATCCGACCTCTGGGAGGCCGCCGATAACCTGCGGGCAAATTCAAAGCTCACCTCCTCCGAATACTGCATGCCGGTGCTTGGGATCATCTTTCTTCGGCACGCGGCCAACCGTTTTGAGATCGCCACACGCCAGATCGCCGAGGACCAGAAGGCCGGGAAAATGCCGAAACGGAAAATCATCTCTGCGGACTACGTGAAACGCCGCGCGCTTTTTCTGCCGGAGGAGGCCCGCTACGAACACATCCTCGCCACTCCCACCGATTCCGACCTCGCCGAAGTGGTCATCGGCGCCATGACCGCTATTGAGGAATCCTTCGAACCGCTCCGTGGCGTCCTGCCCAAGGATTTCGGCATCTTTGAACGCTCTGTGCTGGAGGATCTGATGAAAACATTCAACAGCGATGCGCTGCGTGCCGCCACCGGCGACGTCTTCGGCCGCATCTACGAATACTTCCTGATGAAATTCGCCATGCAGGGCGCGCAGGACAATGGCGAATTTTTCACGCCACCCTCGCTGGTGCAGACGCTCGTCAACGTCATCGAGCCGGACCATGGCGTGGTGGCGGACCTCGCCTGCGGCTCCGGCGGCATGTTCGTTCAGTCCAGCCACTTCATCGAGGCCCACGGCGGCGACACGATGCGGAAGGTTACCTTTTACGGTCAGGAAAAGACCGCGACCACCATCAAGCTGGCGAAGATGAACCTCGCCGTCCACGGGTTGGAGGGGCACATCATCGAGGCCAACACATTCTATCAGGATGAGCACTGATTGGAGGACGGTCGCAGGCTTTTCGGCAACGTCGATTTCTGCATGGCCAATCCGCCCTTCAACGTGGACATGGTCGATGCCGAGAAAGTGAAGGACGATCCGCGGCTGCCCTTTGGCCTGCCCCGGCGTCAACAAGGACAAGAAGGTTTCTAACGGCAACTATCTCTGGATCTCCTACTTCCACAGCTACCTCAGCCCGCGCGGACGCGCCGGCTTCGTCATGTCGTCCCAGGCGTCCAGTGCCGGCCATGGCGAAATGGAGGTGCGCCGCCGCCTCGTCGAGACCGGCGAGGTGGATGTGATGGTCTCCATCCGCTCGAATTTTTTCTACACTAGGACGGTTCCTTGTGAGCTGTGGTTTATTGATAAAGGGAAGCCGTCCCCCTCGCCCCCGGCCCCTCTCCCAGAGGTAGAGGGGAGCAAGAAGCAGCACTACCGGGGCGGATATGACTTTGCGGGATTGGTGGCGCAGGCGCGTGAGTTGCGGAAGAATCAGACACCAGCCGAAGAGTTGCTCTGGCAGTTGTTGCGGAACCGCCAGCTTGCAAACTTGAAGTTCCGTCGCCAGCACCAGATCGGCGATTACATCACCGACTTCTACTGCGACGAGCGCAAACTGGTAGTCGAACTCGATGGCGAAATTCACGACAAACCAGCGAAGGCAAAATCC
>CAIQXC010000044.1 GCA_903875675.1 Akkermansiaceae bacterium | reverse complement strand
GGCCATGGTGGAGTCCCACACGGCGATGTAGTCGCGTCCGTACTTGAGACCTAGTTTTTCCCAACGTGGCAGCAGGTCGGAGCAAACGTGAACATCGGCCATGCCGTGATCGCTGAACAGGTGCAGGCGAACGTCGCGGTAATGGCGAGACGCCAAGTCTGCGAGCGCCTGGAGATTGGCACCGAACTGGTCAAAGGCGACATCGACCTGTGGATGATTGACGCCGTATTTGTGCATGACGGCGTCGAGGCGTGCGGTGAACAGATAGAGCAATTCGACGTCGCCCTTTTCGATCTCACTGCGGGCATGGGCGATATTGTCGGGATCAGAGAGCCGCCAATTGGAACGGACCCAGGGCTTGCCTGAGTTTTGCCAATGCTGAAAAATCGTCGGTTGGCCACCGCTGATGCCACCGGGCTCGTAGATATCCTTTTTTTCGCTGTAATCGAGATAGGGCAATTTCGAGAATGGCACGCTGTAGAGTTGGAAGTAACCGGTGTAGCCGCTGCGGCAGCCGATAAACTTGGATACCTTGTTGCGAACCCGGTGATGGCCCGCAAAAACCTCCGGCAACCAACCGAGGTGCCGCAACGGCCTAAACGGCGAGGCACCAACCGCCGCCTTGATGAAAAATGAAAAGTGCCGGTGCTCGCAAGGCAGGGTGCCAGTTAGAATCGTCGGGTCGCAGGTGGAAGAGTACCCCAACAACGTCTCGCAGCGGTTGCGCAATGGCAACAGGTTTTGGGCAAAGTTGCGGCGTGACGCCAGCGCCCAGCCCAATGCGTCGGCGAAAATGAAGATATCAATGCGCGGCTTCATTCTAAGATGATGCACCGGAGGGGCCGGGGACATCCGGGGTGTTGGGGTCGCCGGTGAAGCGGTGGATAAGGTGGATGAGGTGAAGGGGCGAAAACGGTTTGCCGAGCACTTCGCGGGCTCCTCCCTCACGCAGATGCTCCACGACTTGGGTGGTGGCGCGGCCGGTGACGAAGATGATAGGCAATTCCTCGCAGCCGGGAATTTGGCGCAATTGGCACATGACTTCCTGGCCGCTGAGGCCCGGCATTTCGTAATCAAGAATGACGAGGTCGGGGCGCTCGAGTTTGGCGCTTTCAATCAGGGCGGCACCGTTATTGAAGAATCCGCCGTGAATTCGGTTGCGCTGGAAGTGCATCTGATAGAGCTTGGAGACGACAAAGTCATCTTCTGCGACAAGGACTTTTTTCATTGGAGGATATCGAGGGTGATGATGGTGCAATCGTCGGCGAGGTACGGGCCGGAGAGTTCGCGGATGCGTTCCCGCAAATGCCACCACAGTTCTGCTGGGGGGGAGAGGCGATGCGCGTCGAGGTGATTGGCAAATTCCTGCCACCCGCAATCCTCGTCACGGCGGTCCCATTCGTAGCAACCATCGGTGACCAATACCAAGCGTTCACCCCCCGTCAAAGCGACTTTCTCGCTGGTGTAGCTCACTTCGGCGAGAATTCCCAGCGGTGGACCCGAGGGATTCAATAAGCTGCGCTGCCCGTCCGCACGGTAGAAAAACGTCGGACAATGGCCGGCGCTGGCATGGTCAAGTCCCTTGCCATCGGCCGAAACCCGGGCAATCGAACAAGTGATGAACATGCTGAGATTGCCAAGTTGATAGCAGAGGCTGCGGTTGATGGTTTCGAGGATAATGTTAGACGCAGGCAGGTGCAGCGAGAGGTCAAAGGCCGTGCGAAAAATACTCGCGAGCAAGGCGGCGGAGACGCCCTTGCCCATCACATCGATCATGGCCACCACGAGGTTGCCGGAGGCGTCGCAGCGGGCGATGGCATAGTCCCCGGCGATGGTGAGCGAGCTTTCCTGAAAGATGGCGGCGTGCCAGTGGGGCGAGGTGGGAGCGGGCAGAATTGGCAGCAGCGCCCGTTGGATTTCCACGGCGATTTCCAACTCGTGCAGGTCCTTCTGGGCGCGGTCGTGGATTTTGGCCAAATGGGTATTGGCACAGGCGATGCCGCAGAGATCGGCGAGGGTACGCAGGGTTCCCAGGGTCCGGCTCTTTGACTCAGAAATGCCAGACTTGCGCAACACAATGAGGGCACCAAAGTGGAGGTCTCCGGCGACGATGGGAAACACGCAGCCGGCACCGATGGTACGGAGGGCCTGGACGTCGAGATTGAGGTGGGCCAGTTCCTGAGGGGTTTCCCAAGCGGTTTCACGGGTGAGAGTGCCGAGGGTTCGCAGGCTGCGGTCCTCGGCTTCTGGATCGAGGAACCAGACGGCCGAGCTGAGGATATGGCGGACGGTATCGGGGATGGCGGGAGCGGCTTGAAAAAATATCTGGTCGAGCGGGTGCAGGAAAACGAATTCACTCAGGGCACCGTTGATGAAATCGCGCAAATTGCCCCTTTCGATGAGATTGCCGGTGAGTCTGTGGAAGACGGTGAGGCTTTCGTAGCAGGCGGAGAGTTCCTCGAGGACGCCGTCGAGTTCCGGGTTGCCCGGCAGTAGCCAACTTTGGTTCGGGTAATGCTTGATCACCTCCAAACGAAATCCCTGCGGACTCCGCCATGGCCTCAGCTCATCGGCAAAACTCGTGATGATGAACAAGCCGCGGCCACTCTCCGCAGTGGCATCTTCAGGCAGCGATGGCGCGTGCAACAGCGCCTCCGGAGGGCCTGTGCCGGGGTCCTGAACCGAGAGACTGATGGCGTTGAGAGTGATACTCCACTCGATGGTGATCCATTCGCTCTCATCGCATCGTGCACCGTGCACGATCGCGTTGAACACCAGTTCGCTAAACACCAGCTGCCACTGGACCAGATCCTTCTCGCTGAAGGGGCCATTCGATAGTGCCTGCATGAATGCCTGACGCAACGGAGCAACCAGCGCCGTATCAGCCGGAATCGAGTGGCGCACGACACTGATGGATGGGGACAACGGGAGTAAGGGACTCATGCGGAGGACGGGGGTGGGGTAAGATCAGCGGCCCGCAGACGTCGGATGAACCCGACAATTGCCGGGTTGAGGGCCGCAGGCGGCAACGACGCCTGATAGACGGCATGCAACGCTTCGTCGGGATCGGCGGGGCTGTGGCAGCCTTGACTATCGGCATAACCGAAAACACCGATCGGGGCGTGGCGAATAAGGTTTTGCCAGTCTGGATTGAGGGCCTCGAATTGCTCGGTGCTGCGCGGCAGAATGCCGTAGAGGGACATCTTGCCTTGCCACACGAGAGGAAGCCATGCGCGGCGATTGGCCAGACCGGCGCTCGCGTCACCGGGCAGGCGGCGACCATCGAAGGTGACGAAGGAGCCGGTGGTGGCCTCGCCGGACCCGAGAAGCAGGAAGAGGAGCAAGGCATGGAGACGCTCACGCAGTGGCACGTACGAGGTGGGCTTGGCGAGGCTGGAGAGCAGATGCGGCTCGATGTGATCGAGACGGGTGAGGTGTTTGAGGCTGAAGAGCACGCCGCTATCGAGCAGGCAATTTTCCAAGGCGGTGACGGGGCCGAGGAACGAGCGTGGGGAGAGATGCGAGCAAACGACGCGATTGGCCCCGGTGAGCACCGAGCCATTGCCGATAACCGCGTAGGGACCGATCTCACAGCCGGGCCCGACAAATACCTCGTCACCAATGAAATAGGGCGCAACAAGCTTGGCTTGAGGATGAATTTTGCACGAAAAACCGATGCTCAGCAACGCCTGATCCGGTCCGGCAGCCATGCGCTCAAGCCAGGCTTGTTCCATAGCGGTTGCCCGGGCGATCAGGTCCCAACCGTTGGCGGGCGGCGGCAGCGTTGCTGCGGAGTCGGGCAGCCAATCCACTGAGATGGCGTGAGCTGGGGCATGCTCGGTGGAGCCGAGCGTGGTAAATTCGAGGGTCAGCGGCCAGAGCAATGAGTCTTCCAGAATATGGCGTACGGCGGCCGGCCGGTCTGCGGCATAGATATGCACGCGGTTCATTCCGAGATTGACTGCGTGATCGAGCCAGTGGTGAAGCAGGCATTGGTCGCCGATCGTCCACAGTGCGAAGGGCAGCGGGGAACGTCGGACGGTATCCAAATCGCCCCAGTCGGGCAGGACCAATTCAAGCGAGGCGGAGGGCATGAAATGAAGAAGGTTGCACGTGATCAGTAGGCACCCTTGCCAAAGATGACGGCTGGCAGGGTTTTAAGAAGAATAAGAATGTCGTAGAGGGCACTGGATGAACGAATGTACTCCAAGTCAAGACGCACTTGACCTTCAAAGTCAATGTCCGAGCGGCCGCCAATTTGCCAGAGGCAGGTGATGCCTGGTTTGACGCGCAGGCGCCGCAAATGAGACGCTTTGTAGGCGGCAACTTCGCGCGAGAGTGGGGGGCGCGGGCCGACGAGGGACATTTCGCCCCGCAGCACGTTGTAGAACTGAGGCACCTCATCAATCGAAAGTTTGCGAATCCATTTGCCAACCCGAGTCACCCGCGGGTCGTTTTGGATCTTGAAGGTGACACCGGCCTGACCGTGCAGGTTAGCCGTCAGCAATGCATCTTTCAATTGATCAGCATTAACACGCATGGATCTGAATTTCCACATCCGGAACAGTCGGCCGCCGGCTCCCACCCGCTGCTGACCGAAAAATACCGGGCCGTGGTCTTCGAGTTTGATGAGCAGGGCGGTCACCGCGCAGACCGGCGCAAACACGCACAAACCTACCAAGGCACCGCTCAAATCCAACGCCCGCTTCAGCCCACGGGCGAACACGACCGTGCAACGCCACAAGAAAATCTTGCGGCGGGCATTGCGGCTCCAACGCTCGATAGTTCCATCGCGGGCGGTTTGGCTCCAGTAGGTGGCAGGATCAATATCCATTTTTTTTAGGTTTGTAAACTATGAGGTTGCGTTTGGAAAGCCAACTATGCATTTTTGCCGAAAGAAATTCTTTGAACGTTCCATATTTTACCAAGACCGCAAAATGATTGTTCAATCGAAACAGGAAAGTGATGGCACCGTGGTGTTGACCGTCGTCGTGGAAAGCATGGACCGCAGCAACGCAGCGGAGTTCAGGGAAGTGGCAGCGCAGATGATAGCCATCTCGACTGGGCCGTTGGTGGTGGATTGCACGCGGCTGGAATTTTTAGACAGTTCGGGCCTTGGAGCGCTGCTGCATGCCCAGAAGTTGCTGCCCGAGGAACGGCGTCCGGTTCGTCTCAGTGGGGTGGGCAGCAAGGTACTCACGCTGTTGGAGTTGATGCAGGTGCATCGCATTTTTGCGCTGGAACCCAGAAAATGAGGGACGCTCAAGGAGATGAGCGGGCGCTATTTTGAGGGAAATCATCCGGAGTTGGAAGCGCGGCTGGAAAGGCACTTCGCTCGAGTCCGCTGTGCGTTCGAGGACCAAGGTTGGCGCGGCGCGTTGGTGCTCGGCGGCGGCTACGGCAGGGGCGAGGGCGGCGTGATGCAGGGGGCGCAAGGATTGGGTTTTTCCAACGATCTGGATTATTTCCTGTTTGATGAGGCACCGGATGCTTCGCGTTTGCAGTCTTGGTGCCGTCATATTGAGCAGACGGAAAGCGCCGAATTGGGCATTGACGTGGAGATCAAGTGCCTGCGGGCGGGTTCGCTGGGCGACCCAAGCCGCTCGATGATGTTTACCGATTTAGTGGCTGGACACGTCGTGGTGGCAGGTGACGGCGGATTTTTGGAGCGCTTGCGTGTGGGCTTGGACGCCTCGCGCATTGAGGCTGCGGAGGCCACCCGCTTGCTCTGGAACCGTGGCAGCGGGCTGTTTTTTTCCAAATGCCGGATGGGCCGCACTGGGGAGCTGGCATTTGTCATCCGCAACCACGCCAAACTTAAACTATCTCTGGGCGACGCTTGGCTCTGCCTCCATGGCCAATACTCGCCGAAATGCCGCGAACGGGCCGCACGCTTGGCGGCGGCCGAGTTGCCAGAGGCTCTCACGGGCTTGCGCCAGTGGCATGCGGAAGGCGTGGCTTTTAAGTTCCAACCGTTCGCTGACGGCCAGACGTGGCCGCAACTCGAGGCCCAATCCGAACAACTCGTGGCGGCCTGGGGCGCACTGTATTTGATCGTCGAACAGCACCGTCTGCAGCAGCCATTGGCGGATTTTGCCCAATACTTGGCGCTCCCCCGCTTGCTCCACCACACGTCGCTCGCCACCAACCTGGGGCTGGCCCTGCGCGACCGGCTCCAACGCGGCGGCGGCTTGCGACCGCCCGGCGACTACCCGCGGGCCGCCTTGATGCGGGCCCTGCCTTGTTTGCTAGGGCTGAGCTCCGGTGGGGTGGCCCAAGCAGGAAGTTTTCTGCCCCGGCCACTTGGGGACACCTCTCAACCTCAGGCATGGGAGACGATGTACACAAAATGGTGGGCCTTTTACGCATGAACCGATGAAACGCCTGTTGATCTTCCTACCCTATGTGCCCTACCCCCTGATGCGGGGAACCTATCAGCGCGTCTATCACCTGGCAGAGGCTTTGGCCGGTCACTTCGACGTCGATCTGTTTTGCCTGTCCTCGGAACCGGAAGATGCCTCACATCTGGCACGCTGCCCTCAGTTCAAAGTGATACTCGTCGGCAAAAATCCAGATCCCGGGGTGCGGGCCTACGGAGCGCTGGCGGGGGTGGAATTCGTCGGCGAGGTGGCGGATGTGCGCCCGTTCTATCAAAAGGCGTGGTTGCAGATGGTGCCGCTGAGGATTGGTGGAGGCACTCGTTTGAAGATTGCCGAAGGCTTGGCGATGGCCAATCCGGTGGTTTCCACCCGGTTGGGTGCGCAAGGCCTCGATCTGGATCAGGACGAGCACTTGCTGCTCGCCGATACGCCTGAGGAATTTGCCGGTGCCATGCTCAGGTACGTCAATGACCCCGCGCTGCGCCACCGCCACGCCCAAGCCGGCCGCGCCCGCATCCTCGAACGCTACACGTGGGGGGCGCTCGGCAGCCAACTCGCCAAGCGCCTCGATTCCCTAACCCCTCCCCTACCATGATGTCCCCGCCTCCGGAACCACCGCTGACCGTCTTGTTGGGCCTGCCGTTTCACGATCTGACCCTCGAGGAAACCCTCAGCTATTGCCGCACGGCCATGCAGGGCGAGGTCAACCGCTACTTGGTGACGGCCAACGTCGATTTCACCACTCAGGCGTATCAAGACGCAGATTTGCGCAAAATCGTGTTTTTTGCGGACCGGGTTGTATGCGATGGGATGCCACTGGTATGGCTGTCGCGCTGGTTAGGATACCCGCTGCGCGAGCGTGTGGCGGGCTCGGACCTGGTGCCAAAATTATTAGAGATTTGTGGTAAGGATAAGTGCCCGGTGTATTTTTTTGGCAGCGACCGGGAAACCCTACTGGTCGCAAAAGATATCCTTGAAGCCCGTTACACAGGGCTCAAAGTGGTCGGTATCGACTCACCGCCACACGGCGCCGTCATCGAGTGGGATAATGAGGCGCTTTGCGCCAAAATGCAGGCTAGCGGAGCGCGCTTGCTGCTCGTCTGCCTGGGCTGTCCCAAGCAGGAGCGCTGGATTTGGGCCCACCATCACGAAACCGGCATTCCGCTGAGCATCGGTGTGGGGGCCAGCCTGGATTTCATCACCGGCAAACAAGTGCGTGCTCCACGCTGGATGCAAAAATCCGGGTTGGAGTGGTTTTGGCGCATGTCCGGCAGTCCTGCCCGCTTGGTGTCGCGCTACTACAAAGATTTCCTTTTTTTGGTAAACGCCGGGTGGCGGCAAGCCCGTTCGCAGCGCCGACGCAAATGCCTCAGCAGCCAGCCCAGCGCGGTGCCCGCACCGACCCCGACCCCCATGTTTACCCGCATCATTTGGAGTGGCGACTTGCACAACAACGGCTTCGTCGGCGCGCCGCTGCCTGCGGACCTGACCCGGCCTATCATGCTGGACGCCTCCAGGGTGAGTTTCATGGATAGCAGCGGGCTGGGGCGCTTGGCCACACTGGTGCGCAACTGCCGGAGCGCGAAGCAATGGTTGGTGGTTGTGCGGCCCACCGCAGCCTTCCGCTCGCCCATCGAGGCGGTGCGCATGGAGGCGCTGTTTCCGATGATGGCGACGGAGGCCGAAGCTCTGGCATGGGTGGCGACGCAGCAGGCCAGCGGTGGCCAGCACGCAGTTGCCGCTGACGGGGTCGTGTGGGTTTCGTTCAACTGCGCTTTGGACGCGACCTATTATGACGAAATGATTGGGTTGCTGGACGCGGCAATTTCCGAAAATTCGGCGACGATTCGCTCGCTGGTGGTGGATTTGAGTGAGGTAAGCTTCATCGACAGCCGGGCGGTTGGCGGGCTCATCCGGGCATGGAAGACGATGGGGGCTTTAGGCGGGACGATGTTTCTGGCGAGGGCGAGACCGGCGGTGCGCGAAATTCTTTCCCTGCTGCACTTGGACAAAATCCTTCCCGAGTGGAAAGGAGATCCGCCCCAATGAACGTGCTGCTCTCGGCCGGCATGATCCAAGGCGGTCGCTCGGGTGTCGGCCGCTACGTCATCGCTTTGAGTGAGGCCCTGCTGCACGAGTATCCCACCATCCAGCTTTCTGTCGCCGGCTTGGATGCGGATCGCAGCTTGTTCCCATGGCTGCGCGACGAACAATGGCTGTCTATCCCTGCCTCCATGGCCGGCGGCGCCGCCAACTTGGGGTGGCACCAGATGCACCTCAACCGCCTGCTGGCACGCCGCCACATCGAACTCGTGCACATTCCCAGCTACCGGCGCATGCTCTGGCATTGCTCGGTGCCGCAAGTGGCGACCATCCATGATTGCGCCCCATTCATTCTGCGCGAAAAATATGACTTCGCACGGGGGATTTTCGGCCGCATGGTGGTGCCGGCGCTCGCCCGCCGCGTCCAGCGCGTCATCGCCGTGAGTGAAACCACCGCCAAGGACGTCGTGCATTTCATGAAGGTGCCCTCAGCGCGGGTCACGGTGGTGCCCAATGGCATTGATCACCAAATGTTCCGGCCCCCCGCTGCTGAAGCCGTGGCCGCTTTCCGCCAGCGCAAGGATCTGGCGCAACCGTTTTTCCTCTACGTTGCCAGACTCGAACATCCGGCCAAAAACCACCTGCGCCTGATCCGCGCGTTCGAAGCCTTGGTGCAATCCGGGACTTTCAGCGGCCAACTGGTGTTGCCCGGTGCCCCGTGGCACGGCGCACCCATCATTCAACGAGCCGTCGCAGAGAGCCCCTGCCGCGAACGCATCCGCCTCGAAGGCTTTGTCGATAATGCCGAGTTGCCACTGTGGTATGCGGCGGCGGAGGCTCTGGTGTTTCCCTCACTCATGGAAGGATTTGGCCTGCCCCTGCTGGAGGCTCAGGCCTGCGGCACCCGCATCGCTTGTGCCAACGCCACCAGCCTGCCCGAGGTTGCCGGACCAGCCGGCACGCTATTTGACGGGCGCGACGAACAGGCGATCACCGCCGCCATGGCTCGCTTGGCGACGATGGACCCCGCCGAGCGGCGGCGACTGGAGGAGGAGGGCAAGGTATGGGCCGCACGCTTCACTTGGTCGGCCCACGCCGCCGAAGTGGCCAAAATTTACCAACAATCCTTGACAAAGGGCGCACTAGGCTAGGACATCCATCCATTTCGGTTGACGGGTTGATTCCCATTCCTGGAACCAAGCGCCTGATCTAACAGGATATAGTGCTGATGCGGATCGGCATGTGGACTAGAGACTGCTCACCTTGAGCCTCATGAAGAGTTTTTTCTTTGTGCCGATGGGCACGCAGAAAGCATGCTGGGGGGGGGACGCGGCGGTATCGCCGCTGTCGGTGGTAACCGCAGTCCAACTTCCCGGCAGCAAGGACTCGCTCCACTCGGCACCATAGATGATGCCGCTGACACCGGCGGGCTCGGTGAAGCTGAATGATAGGTTACTGTCGCTCATCTGCACCTGTGGGAGTTGGCTGACGTTAGCCAGGGCAGGATTCTGGTTCGGCCCACAAAATGCGAAGACCATGAAATTGGAGACGCCGGTTTGATAGGGGTCGGCACCATCCGCTGCGTTGCCGGTATCGCTTGAGGTGCCGTAGAAACTCTGACGGAAGATTTGCAGAGCATTCAGCGCCGGTTCACCAACTATGTTGAGGGTGAGCGCCGCTGGGCCGGGATTGGCGGTCCGGCTGATGCGAACCTCATCAATGTCGGCGTCAATATCTCCGATGCTAAAGGTCCAGATGTCGCTTCGTCCATAGTCATTGGACACCAAGGCGCTGGCAACTTCGATGTCATTTATTTTGAGACTGACATTGCCGGTGCTGTCTTGTGCCACCGTGAGTTTTTGCCATTGGTTCAGAGTGACGGCGGATGTCCATTGACTGTTCGTGAAGATAGTGGTTTGGCCGCTGCTCAGCATGGGGGCGGCGGGTGTCAGCCATTTATCTTGGAGAATACCCAGCGAGCTGTCCCAATATTGTTCCAGCCAAAGGATTCTGCCGACGTCATGGCCCCAGGCTTTGTAGGCACGCGGGTAGATCCAGGCTTCGATGGTTAGCCCCTGCGGCGTATCGCCGGGTGCTACCAAATCGTCTGGAATCAGGGTGGAGAGGCTGTCACCGAAGTCGCGAAAACGTGCGGCTTGACCGGCCGGGGAGCCATCGGCATGGGTGGTGGGAACAAAGGTGACGTTGCCGCTTGGAACCAAATCGAACTGATGGCCGCTATCATCTGCGAAGTCCCCATTGAAGTGATAGAGAGCCACTGTGTGTTCATTCGCTTCGTGTTCCACATCAAAAGGTCTGACGGTGGTTGAAAGCAGTGGAATCACCGGAGGGGGCACGAGGTCACTGGGGGGGGGGCCGCCCGC
>CAIQXC010000043.1 GCA_903875675.1 Akkermansiaceae bacterium | reverse complement strand
GGCTGTGTTGAAGGATCCCACGTTGGCGGACAAGGCGCTCACGTTGGGACAGGCAGACATCATCGCGACCCAATCGGACATCACGACATCTCGCGAGTTTTTCCATGACCTCTCGGCGGTGTCCGTCGGGCTGCTGACTAACACCGCAACCGGGGCCTGGCGCAAGGACCTTTCTCTTCTAGTTGAAAAATGGGACGCGCAGCCGACAAGCAACCTGCCTCTGTTCCGCCTGACGCCCACGACGGACGCCAAATTCACGCGGCCCGCACCAGGCAACGCGGTGCCAGCCTCCTCGATGCTCTATCCGTGGGCCGCCTATCGAAACGGCGACACTATCCCTATCTATCAACACGGCGCGGTCACCAGTTGGGCCAACCTGGTCGATTTTGCCACGGCCTACAAGCGCATCACCGCCAACTCGAGCGGCTACATGAAGATTCCCATCCAGGCGGTGTCCGTCGTTGGAGACAGCTTCACGTTCCTGCACCGGGTGCGCATTTTGCCGGTCATTGCGCGGATGCAGTGGGTATTTTCGCACTGTGCGGGGGCGGTGGCGTCGGATCCGACGAAGCTCGAGCCGCGGCTGTTATTGACGCCGGTGATCACCCTGTGGAACCCGTACAACATGGAAATCACCTGTCCGGCGTTGGCTTTTGGCATCCCAAGACCGTTGCCCGCGGCACTGCGCTACACGATCAACGGCGTCGCCAACTCCAACTACAACTCGGTGATGGACGGCAGCACCAACAACACGCCCTCACTTGCCGGGTCCGGCTCCCTGAGTTATCAGATCAATGAACCCTTCACTCTCAAACCAGGCGAAACCCGCCTCTTCAGCCCCACCACCACCAGCCCGGTACCCGCCGGCTCGTCCATCCCGCTCGCCGTCGGCTATCGCAACGGCGGGGGGAATTACTTCCTAGTCAAGGACAATGCCGGCAACACACTCGCCCTGCCCAGTGGCACAAGCATCAAGGCCGATGCCAAGTTCGACACCGCGTGCGACAACCAAGCATATCTTCAGGTCACCAGCGGGGTAACGGTCTATCTGGACATGACAGTTGCCGGCAGTTGGGATCTGGCCTATCGAATGGTCTGCACACCGGACGTCTCTGCCGCCATCTACAAACCGCTTACGCAAATGGCCGAGGCCACTCTGAGCCAGTGCCTAACGAACCCAATGCCATTCCTCTCGACCGTGTTCGGGGCACGAATGGCCAGCCGCACCCACCTGGCCGCCAAGGGATTCGTGCAGTCCAGCCCGTTTGTCGATTTCACCACCATGGGCTTCCAGGATCTGGGTGACCTCGGACGCCACTACGCCGGCACCTCCAACCCGGTCAATTCCCCCTTTGACTTTAGCTTCGTCAAGCATCCCGCCGGGGGCGACAGCCTGCTGCCTAACGCCAGCGACAAAACCGGCCGCGGTTACATCGTCACCGGCTTCAACAAGGCCGACGGATTATCCCGCTGCGTCATCGATGAATTGCCGTCGCGCCCGCTTGCTTCATTAGGAGAACTGGTCAACTGGGACCTGCGCTATGAAAACCCGATCCCACCGTTTGCCTTCAACCTGATAGGCAACTCGGACGCCAGCCCACTGCTGCCTGCCAACGCGGTGGTCAACACCGCCGACGCCGGCCTGGCAGTCAATCTCCAGCATGACGATTCATACTGCGCCAACCACCTGCTGTTTGATGATTGGTTCGTCTCATCAATCGCACCGGATCCTAGCAATTTCGGCAACTCCGGCCGATCGTTGCAGGCGACCTACACGGATTTTCTAACCGGCAAGACAGCCCTTGGCAACCGTGCCTATCAACCGCTTCGTGAGGATCAGGCGCTTGCCGCAGTTAGTGCCTCCAAGGCCACCGGCCTCTACAACGACCATGTGGCCAAGACGGATTCTTGGAAATCCATCGCCTCGCGCTTCGAAGTGGAGGGGATGTTCAACGTCAATTCCACCTCGGTGAAGGCTTGGCGAGCCTTGTTAGGCCATGCCCGCCACCAGCGCGTCCCCTACATCATTGAGACCGGCAATTCATGGAACGCCGCGCTTTCGAGCGAGCAAGACTATGCGTGCAGCCGCTTCAGCATCGCCGGGGACACCCGCGCCGGGCAGGCGGGATCGTCGGGCAATTTTCCAGAGGCCAGTGAATTTGCCGGGTACCGGACGCTGGATTCGTACTTTCTCGACGCGATGGCCAAAGATGTGGTTAGGCAAATCCGGTTGCGCGGGCCGTTTCTGTCGTTGGCTGAGTTTGTCAACCGGCAGTTGTCATCCGGGGATTTGGCGTTGGCCGGCACCCTGCAAGCTGCCCTCAACGAGGTAAGCAAGCAGGCCGCCACCAACCCATACGCCGCCATGCAGTCGCTCTCTACCAAGTCGGTGGCCGCGCCGCCGCAACCCGCCGCCGCCGAATACAAGTTTCCCGCAGCCGCCGTCGGCTACAGCGCCTATGGCCTGCCCGGATGGACCCGCCAAGCCGACATCCTCCGCCCTCTTGCCCCGATCCTGTCGGTGCGCGACGACACCTTCACCATCCGCGGCTACGGCGATGCCCGCGACACCACCGGCAAGGTGCTCGCCCATGCCGTATGCGAGGCGGTGGTTCGCCGCAGCCGCGAGTTCGTCGATAACTCGGAAGCCGCCGATATCCTCACCCCGCCCACCCATGCCGCCAACAAGACATTTGGCCGCCGCATCGAACTCATCTCGTTGCGCTGGCTCGCGGCAAGCGAAGTCTAAGGAAATAACAAGATTCCAACAAGGAACGTCGCTCCTCACGCGCCCCCTGCTATCCAAGCGTAGATCTTCTCGCTTGTCTTCCATCTCTTGCTAAGCCACCGACTGAAACGATGCCGATCAACACAAATATGTGAAACATCCGAAAAATCACCCCGGTAATATGCTCCGGCATGTGCCTACACTTCGAGCAATAGCATCATTCAACTCCCACGAATATGACCGAATCCAACACAAAATTGTCAGACACGCCGCTGAGTCGGCGTCAGTTTCTCACACGCAGCCTTGCCGCCAGCAGTGCCTTTGCGATTCCCACTTTCATTCCGGCCTCAGCGTTAGGACGCGGCGGCGCGGTGGCGCCCAGCGAGCGGATCGTGATGGGGGCCATCGGGATTGGGGGCCGCGGCTCCTATGATTTGGGCAGCATGCTGGGTGAATCCGATGTGCAGTTTGTGGCCGTCTGTGACGTGCGCAAAGGCAACCGTGATAGCGCCAAGAATGCGGTTGACGCCAAGAATGGCAACAAGGATTGTGCTGCTTACATTGATATGCGCCAACTCCTGAGCGAGCGGACCGACGTGGATGCCGTCCTGATAGCCACTGGCGACCGCTGGCACGCTCCGGCTTCCACCTTGGCCATGCAGGCCGGCAAAGATGTCTATTGTGAGAAACCAGCCTGCCTAACGATGGCACAGGGACAGATGGTTGTGGAAACCGCCCGGCGCTATAGCCGGGTCTATCAAACCGGGGCACAGCGGCTCAGCGAACCCAATCATGTGTTCGCCATCGAGATGGCTCGCACGGGTCGCCTGGGAAAGATTCATACCGCTTATGCCGACATCCGCTGGCGCGACGGGATGCTTCGCAATTGGTTGCCAGAGGAACCGCAACCGCCCAAGGAGGAGCTGGACTGGGATGCCTGGCTCGGGTCATGCCCCTGGCGGCCATACAACAGCGCTTATGTGAATGGCGGTGGGTGGTACCACTATTATGATTTGGCGACAGACGTGGCGATGTGGGGTGCCCACACAGTTGCCCAAGCTCTGGCAGGACTCGATATGACTGACGTGTCCCACATCGACTTCGAGTATGAGGGGCCCGATGTCTCGATGAACACACGCTTGTCCAACGGGGTGAAATTGGTGCTATTCCGCAGCGGTGGCTCGGTCTCTGACCAGTGCAATTTGTGGCACGGATCTTGCGGCGAGCGCTTTGATGGTCCCGATGGATGGGCGGCGGCTGCCGACGGTTACACGGCACCCGATGTCTCATCACCCGCACTGATGCGTGAGTTCAAGAAAGTGCTGGCAGACTACACAGGCCGGACCCAACGACCGTTGAACCACGTGCGGGATTTCCTAAATTGCATCCGCTCTCGCCGACCCACCGTGGCAAATCCTGAGGTCATGCTTCGGTCCATGAACATCTGCCTGGCTGCCGATATCTGCGAGCAATTGAAACGAAGCCTCAAGTTCGATCTACAAAAAGCTGAGTTTGTCAGTGACGCCGAGGCCAACCGCCTCCGCTCCCGGGCGATGCGCGCCCCGTGGCAGGTGTGATGCGGCATTTCCTAACGACCGAATATCCCCCTCTCATGATCGAATGAAACTGCTATTGCTGCTTCCACTGTTCCTAACTGTCAGCAACGGCATGTGTGAGACATTGGCCTCCGAAGAGGACGCCGTTGTGAAGCGAAGTCTTCTGGAGGCCCACCGGGGGAAATTGCAACGCATCATCTTCACCAAACATTTTGACATGGGCGGCTCACACTACGCATACACGGATGCGGTGAGCGACGAGGACACACTTAACCCTAACGGCGTGGTGAAGGAATTCAATTACACGCCTGGGTCCAGTCTGTGCTTGTTGGAAACGGGTGAGCATTACGAGTTCAAGGAAACGACACTGATCCAGGACAAAGAAGGCGTCTTCCGTGACCCGGACGTCTCGTATGATGGCAAGCGGATCCTCTTTGCATGGAAGAAATCGGCACGAGGCGATGACTATCATTTATACGAGATGGACTTCGCAACGCGCGACGTCCGCCAACTTACCTCTGGTCAGGGCGTCGCTGATTACGAGGGCATCTATCTGCCCGACGGCAATATCATGTTCAGTTCCACACGTTGCTTTCAAAACGTCGATTGCTGGCACGTGAGTGTGAGCAACATGTATTTGATGAACAAAGATGGGAAATATATGCGGCGGATTGGATTTGACCAGGTCAATACCAACTATGCCCAAGTTCATCCGGAAAGCGGCTTGGTGACCTACACTCGCTGGGAGTACAATGACCGCGGCCAGATCTATCCACAACCC
This sequence comes from Akkermansiaceae bacterium, assembly GCA_903875675.1. GTDB lineage: Bacteria > Verrucomicrobiota > Verrucomicrobiia > Verrucomicrobiales > Akkermansiaceae > Luteolibacter. Next base: position 5,471 of record CAIQXC010000043.1, on the reverse strand, counting down.
CTGTTTCAGATGTGCCCGAACGGCACGCATCAGACTGAGTATTACGGCAATAATTCGTATTTCCCCACAAGCATTCTGCACGCCCGGGGGATTCCGGGGACGAGGAAAGTGCTGGCGATTCTTTCCGGCCATCATACCCAGCAACGCGGAAAATTGGCCATCATTGACCCGTCGATGGGCCGGCAGGAAACCAGCGGTGTGACGCTGGTGGCTCCGGTCAAGAAATTGGAAGGCATCATCAAGATTGACGCCTACGGGCAGGACGGGGACCAATGGCAGTACCCATATCCTTTGGATGAGCAAAACTATCTGGTAAGCTTCCGGCCGGATGGTCAGCAACGGTTTGGAATCTACTTCATGAACAGCAAGGGTGAGCGGGTACTGATGGCGGCAGACCCGGTTATCTCTTGCAACCAGCCAGTCCCCTTGGCCCCGCGCCCGATCCCCCCGCAACAGCCGGACTCCTTGGACTGGCGGAAGACCACCAGTGCCTACACTCTGCAGGATATCTATCACGGGCCGGGCCTGCAAGGCATCAAGCGTGGCACGGTGAAGAAGATCCGGGTTGTGGCATTGGAGTTCATGGCCACGGACATAGGGCGAAAACATGGTCCCTCCACCATCAGTGACCTGGCCGCATGGGATGTGAAGCGCGTCCTGGGAGAAACTCCCGTCTTCGAAGACGGCTCCGCCGCCTTCGAGGTTCCGGCCCGCACACCGGTGTACTTCCAGGCGATCGATGCTAACGGCCACGTCGTCCAAACCATGCGCTCCTGGTCAACCCTCATGCCGGGCGAAATCTTCAGCTGCACGGGCTGCCATGAAAACAAGAATGAAGCCGTCAATAGCACGCCACCAGCTATGGCTCTAGCGGCTGGCATCAAGCCACTTGAGCCATTTTATGACATATCAGGCAAGGGCTTTAGCTTCCCACAGATGATCCAGCCGATCTTCGATGCCAAGTGTGTAAAGTGCCATCAGGGAGGGGACACCAAGCCACCCGACCTGCGGGCCACCCCGGTATGGGACGGGGAGGCACGCAAATTTTGGAACCAAGCGTACCACGTGCTAATCTCCACCGACAGGCCGGCACCTCCGGCCAATGACACGAACCAGGTACTGGGAGTCATCTCGGAGAAATCCCGATATCTGAATTGGATAGGACGGTGGTCCGTGCCGGAGATGATTCCGCCGTATTCACATGGTTCGTCGCTCAGTCCATTGGTCAACTTGCTTGAGAAGGGCCACGAGAAAGTCCGGATGACGCGGGAAGAAATGGACAAAATCTCCTGTTGGATCGATCTGGCGCTGCCGCATTCCGGAAAATGGACCGAAGGCATGACACCTGAAGATGAAAAGATATACAATCGAGTTTACAAGAGACGGGTGGACATGGAGAAGGAGGATTCTTCTAACATCCAAGATTATGTCAAGGAGATGACAAGAACCACCACGCGCAAGTGAAAGTTTGGATATAATACCCTCCACCCGGAGTTTAAGGAATGGCGAGGGCGTAGAGGGTTTCGTCGGTTGCGACGTAAATGACGCCATTGGCGGCGGCCATCGGCGCGGAGATGGGAGCGTCGAGAGTGGCTTCGCACAGGAGCTTCTTGTCACGGCTGGCGGCAAATATATAGAAGTTGCCACGGCGGGTGCCGACGTAAAGCTTGCCGTCGGCGACCATCGGGCTGGACCAGATTTCGCCTGTTAGGTGGTGGGACCAGAGTTCTTTGCCGGTGGCGGTTTCCACACAGTTGATGGTTTTGTTACCGGAATCGGCCACAAACGTCAGGGTTCCGTCCACAGCGGCGGGCGTGATACTCTGTTTGAGCGGATAGGACCAGAGCGTCGCTGTGGCCGTGGTGTCCCCGGCTTGTCCGGCATCGACACACTTGAGCCACGCCTGATATTTGCCCCACCAGACGTCGCCACCTGCAGTTAGATAGATGCGATCGCCAACAAATACCGGTGGAGCGACGATGGTGGAAGGCGATACCTCACGGTTGCCACTGTAGTTATGAACCTCATTTTTTGGGGCACCCGGATCCGGGTCGTATCTCCAAATGCGCTTTAGATTGGCGACAGAACCGGGAGGTGGCATCTCGGTAAGCGGCTCAAAGGCATAAAGCACGCCATCCCCCCCACCGAAGCAGACCATGCGCCGCCCGTTAGCGGTGCCCAGCGACGGGACTGAATAGGTGTTATGAAAGATGCTCGGGCCGATGTGCTCGTTATCCTTGGCGACAAGACGGCCTGTCTTCTTATCGAGAACAACCAGACTGGGAGCATCCGGCCTGCGGATGACTTTGTGCGTGTTGTCCACTCCATTGTTCGAATTGATGTAGAGAAAGTCGCCATCCAGTAGCGGGCTGCCATAAGCGGCATCGTGCGGCCAAATGCCGGCTTCGCTTCGCAGGTCGGTCACCCACAAGATATCCGCGTCGGTCGGCCCGACGGGAATGAGCTCCGCGCCCTTTGGCGTCTGGTGGCTGGCTTCATCGGTGAACGGCCCGTCGTTGCCGTTAGCCATGCCGTTGACGTCGAGGCAGAGGACCTCTGCGCGGTTGTTGAGGAGATAGACACGCTCGGCCTCGACGATTGCCGGCGACGTGATTCCAACCCTTGGCCAATCCAGATAGGGATCGCCGCCGATTTTTGGAACGACGAGTTGCCACAGGAGCTTGCCGGAATTTTCATCGAGACAGAGGAAAATGCCGCGGTCGCCGGTGTGCCTCGGGTCGCGCGGCGAATCATTGTTTGTGCCGACGAAGATCCTTCCGCCGGCGATGACGGGCGTGGAGTAGCTTTGGGAGCCGAGGCTAGCGGTCCACTTGATGCCCTGCTTGGTGGTTGGGTTAACCATGTCGGGCAAATGAATTTCGCTACTAACCGGGTTACGGGTGAAGCACTCGCCGGGCTGCGGCGAATCCGCCGCGCATGCCGATGCACCGCTGACCAGCCAAGTGGCTGTGACAAGAGTGCTAATAACTGAGACATTGGAAAGTTGCCGGATCATGCTATGGGTTAAGTTCGAATTGCCTGCTTCTCGGAAGCTCCGACCGCTGACGCGACCGGTACGACCGCTTTCACGGCCGGAGTGTATCGCGCAATTTCCGAGCTGCAAATCAATAATTCGCCACCAATTTGTGATAGCGGAGGACTATTCGAGATCATGGACCACTGGCAGTGAAGCGCGGAATTTGCCGGTGTTCAGCCCGCCCATCTGGCTACTGCATCAGGTAAAAGGGTGGCTGCTGATGGCAAGTAGAAGCCATTTACCGAACATCACTCATTGCAAATCGAAATGAATCATCCCACCTTCCGCCGCTTGACGGCTTGTCTGTTAGCCGCACTCGCCATGCTCTCATCCACCGCCGCTGGTCTGACGCACTTGCGCTGCGAGTACCGTGACAACCCGCTCGGCATCGACGTGTTGAAGCCGAGATTGTCCTGGGAACTCGCTGATCCTCTCAGGAAGAGTAATGTTAGATTCGGGCAGGTCTGTTCATTCGTCTTTCGGGATCACCGCGCCGGTTTCCAAGGAAGCACTGGGGAGGAACATGCGCAGGCTGGCAGCGGAGACCCGTCGAAAGCCGAACCTTGTGTAGAATCCGACGACATGTTCATTGGCGGCATCCACGACCATGCCAATCCCGCCCGTTCTAAGAATTGTTTCGCGGGTCAATTGGCGGGCGGAGGCCACCAGCATAGAGCCGATTTCCCGCCCATGGGCGGCCTTGGCTACCGCTAACCTTCCGAGCAAAACTGCTGAAACCGCCTGCTTCGGCAGCCTCTTGGCAACTCCTGGCCAGTCACCGGCCTCAACCGCAATATTCGAGAGGGTGAAATAACCGACCACTTGCTTTGGCGGAGTACCTCCCACTTCGACCAAAACCCGGGTCACACTGATCCCTTTCTCCAGGTGGCCGCGCGCGGCTTCCCGAAGATAGCGGTCCACCGATTCCAAGCCACTGGCGAAACCCGCTCGGTCGTGGCACTCCGCCACGATCTCAAGCGCGTATGACGACATGGCGGGCGGCGAGCTTTGCGGCATCCAGCATGTTCTTGATCGGCTTGGGTGGCTTGTCGATCATGGCCACAACGGTGGCTGCCTCTTGTCGGGTCAGCACCCACCGAGACTCGGCCTCAATGATCCGGTCGGCCCGTTCGGCAACCGCCTCATGAATGAAGGCCGAGATGGCGACACCGCGCACAGCCGCCGCATACTCGATTTTCTCAGCCAATCCGGCGGGGAATCGGGTGTTGATCCGTTTGGTCGCGGCACCTGGCGGACGCCCGCGTTTTCTCACTGCCGTTTTCTCAATCGCTTTCACGAGCTGAGGTTACCCGACAAAGCTCCAGTTCCGCAACTTATTTCTTGGTGCCATAGAGGCACCACCCGAATCGTCGGCTTTTCATCCACCATCTGCCCCACTGCTTGCCGAAAGGTGCGGCTGACCTGCTGGGTGGCCGAGAAATGACCTTGAGAATTACCGGGAAATGTGCTGATTCTGACTGTGATGCAGTTCCAATTTCTGTGCGCGATTGACGTCTAGCTTGCTGTCTGACGCACCGTAATAACGGTTGAGCGGGGCACCGTGGTGTAAAGATTACCTCGCACCAAAGACGCAACGGAAGATGGGATTCATGGGAAATTCGGAGATTCTTGATCCCTGAGGGGCCTTGTAGCGGCGTGTCTGTGACCGCCGATGTGCATGAGATGCCCCATGTCGAGGCGACGAGTTATTGGCGATTCAGAGTCATCGGCGGTCATAGACACGCCGCTACAATCCTACAAATTTCTAGCGCGGCTCCTGAGCTTGACGGCAATTACAGGGGTAGAACTTGCTCGACCCTGTGGCACTTTTGAGGCCGAGCACTGGGTTCTGAGCACCAGAACCCGGCGCTGGCTGAGGGTATGGAAAAATGAGAAACTTGGCCTGCAAAGCGGGTTCTCGCCGAGCTTGGGCTCGGCGTTCCCGGGGCATGTTCCTCTGATGGATTAAGGCGCGGCGGGTTTCAGCACGAACGTATGAGGCAACGGCTGGCGAAGGGCGTTGATCTTGGTTTCGAGCTGGGCGATTTGCGCGTCGAGTCGAGCCGATTCCTTTTCGCGGAGGCCCTCGAAGGCAGGCGACTTAACCCACTCTGGGGGGCCGTACAATTGCACTTCGCGCCAGCGCTGGAAGAAGAGGTTATTTTTTTCCACCACGGAGGTCCACAACTGACGGGCTTGTTCGGTGATCGGCCCGGCGCTAAGCGTCAGGTTGCAGCCTTGGGCCAATTCCTGGGAAGTGAAGACAGCTGCGGGTTTGTCGTCGATGAGGAGTTGGTACTTAGGGGCTGTTAGGCCGGTGACTTTCAACTCGTAGCGGCTCAGGTCCGCGAGCAGCGGGATGAGTTTGGTCACCGCCTCGGCCTGCGGATTGACCGGCATCGGCAGCGTCGCATCCTTGCGGGTGAAGCTGAGC
>CAIQXC010000042.1 GCA_903875675.1 Akkermansiaceae bacterium | reverse complement strand
GTGCGTGCGCCGCTGACCGTGGTGGCGGACGGACCGGTCGGCGCGGTGGGCCAACAACTCGACGGGCACTTTGGTGTGCCAAACGGTCATCATCTGCACGATTGGGCGCTGGGCATGAAGTTTGTGGTGGATTTGCCCGAATCCTGTGAACTCGCTGTCGGCACCGTGCTCCACACCATCGGCTATCCGGAACCCGAGATTTTCGGATTCCTCTACGTTCATCCCGACCGAGTGGCCTCGTTAGGCATCTTTGTTCCCTCGTGGTTCGATAATCCCGCCCGAACCGCCTACCGCTACCTCCAACATTGGATGATGCATCCCTATCTGTGGCGCCACCTCAAGGGCGGACGCCTCCGCTCGTGGGGTGCCAAATCCCTCCAGGAATCCGGCCGCCGTGGTGAACCTCACCTCACCGGCAACGGCTACGCCCGCATCGGCGAAGGCAGCGGCTCGACCAATGTTCTAACCAACTCCGGGGTCGATGAAGCCTGGGCCACCGGCGTCCAACTCGCCGAGGCCGTCATCGAATTGCTCAAAACCGGCAAGCCCTTCACCAAGGGAAACCTCGACGCCACCTACGTCGCCCGACGCCGCGCCAGCTGGGTCGAGGCCGAAGCCCGCATCGCCGAGAAAGCCCGCGACGGATTCCAGCGTGGCGTGGTCCCCGGCCTCATCGGCACCATGCTCACCGGCCTCACCAAAGGCGTCTTCGCCATGCCCGGCCGCCCCGGTGCACCCCACACCCGCGTCCCCGCTCCGGCCGACTACTATGCGGGTCGTATTTCAAAGGAAGAGCTCGCCGCCATCCGCAAAGACTGCGACACCAAAGGCATTGCTGCCAGCGGCGTCCTGATGGACCGGGTCGGCTGGCCGGCTATTCCGTTCGACGGAGAGTTGCTGGTCTCGCACCAGGACGCGCTTCTGATGGGGGGCAAGGTCCAGGCACCGGGGGGGTATGCCGACCACGTGGTGTTTCTCTATCCAAGCGAGTGTGAAACCTGTGCCAGCAAAATCTGTGTGGAAATGTGTTCCGGCCAGGCGATCACTCCCAGTGAAAGCGGCCGCCCCGTCTTCGACCGGGAAAAGTGCATCCACTGCGGCGCCTGCCTGTGGAACTGCGCCAAAGCCCATCCAAAAAACCCGGAACACACTCGCGTCAGCTTTCGCGCCGGCACCGGCGGCCTCCACTCCGCCGAAAATTAGTCTCAAGTCCCGAACCAGGGGCGAGTATGGAGCAGGCAGTACCATGGGAGGTGAAAGAACAATTGGATTCAAGCAATGACCTAAACAGCCCCCCTTGAATCCGGTGCGCCCATAGAAGCCGCAACTATGACCCATACACTAAGCCTCCGCTAGAAAGTTCATGCGGTGCTTGGGATGACGCATCCTTTCCGACGCCCTTGGAATTGGCTGAAGGGGCGGTGTGTCGGAAGTTCGCGAATTGGACAATGATTTCGCGAATTGGAGGTTGCGAGAGAATGCATTCATTCATCACTATCGATTCGGTGGTGCCAGCTTTGCCACCTCTTCCCATTGGATCGTGAATCTAATTTCCCGCAGCACCCCATGAGCCATCAGTCACAGCTAACAGAAAACACGAACATTCACCCCCGAAGGCTGCTGGCCGCAGTCACCATGGTTGTGGGCTGGCTCTTCACCCTAGGCACGGTCACCGCACAATACTTGGATAACAACTCGATCTATTCCAACCAGGATCCCCATACCGAGACGCGCCGCTCCGACCATTTCCGGATGAACTTCGGCCACTACAACCGCGATACGGGCACACCCATGACCGAGCAGTTAGCCCAAGGGAACCTCCAAGAGTATGAGCAAATGTGGCATCGCTGGGTCGTCGAAATGGGCCTCCATGATATCAATGAATCGGTCACCACGCCAGATGGCAACAAGTACCGCGCCAATTTCAATTTCCTCATGACCTGGGATGACGGCGGTGGCGGCGGTGCCTATTCCAGCATGGATTCCGGCGGGTTTTTCTATGCCATGGCCAACACCGGCAGTTGTCGCTATGATCCGCCCTCGGGTGCCACCCCGCATGAGTTCGGCCACGTCTGGGAAGGCACTGGCGCTGGATTCAATGGTTCTAACAGCTCTGGTGCATGGTGGGAGTGTACCGCCAACTGGATGCTTCTGCAGTTTCTCAATTCCTATCCGCAGGCCGGCGGCTACATCAGCAACGGCATGTATTATCCGGCCCACGGCAGGGATTACTACGACTCTTGGGTCATCTGGGAAGCCGCCAGGGAGGATCCGCGCTACGGCGCAGCTTGGGTCGATAGCATCTGGACCAACGCCACCGCTGACCAGCGAACTAACGAATACATCATCGACCGCATGATCCGGCTCGACTCATCCGGCTCGGCCGACAAGGCCGGGGCGATCAACGACCTGTGGGGAGATATGGCCCGTAAAATGGTCACCTGGGATTTTGCGCGTCAGCGCTGGCTGGCCCAAGCCAACAGTGCCGACGACGGCAGTGACTGGAATTTCTATCAACGATGCCGGACCCCGTTGGTGAAGCTGCCTGGCGCGAGCGGTTGGTACCGGCCGAGCCGCGATCACACGCCGATGGAGTTTGGTTTCAACTTCATTCCGCTGACGGCCACTCCGGGCACCACCGTTAGCTGTAACTTCCACCCCCAGTGCGATCCGGTTCGCCAGTCGGATTGGCGCGCCTGCTTGGTGGCGGTGGATAGTGCCGGGGCCGCCAGCTACTCGAGCCTCTGGAACAGCGGCACCAACTCAATCAATCTATCAGCCGACCAGACGAAACTTTATCTGGTGGTCATCGCCACGCCCAAACCGATGAAAATCGCCGATCCGGCATGGCAGGCATACCTAACTGATGCTGGTTTGCAATTTCCTTATGCGGTATCCTTCACAAATGCAGCGCCCAAAAACGTCATCTATCCGGTACAGAGCCACAGTGGGATGCTGCAACATGCCAATGGTGGCGGTTGGAAAGCCAGCAGTGCCACGGTGGATGCCAGCGCCTACGTTGGAGCCAACGCTCAGGTGCTCGGTGGTGCCCAGGTCAGGGGCAATGCCCGTGTGGAGGACTATGCGGTGGTCAAGGATAGTGCGCAAGTGCGTGACAATGCTGTGGTGTCTGGCCACGCGATGGTGGAGGCGAGTGGGCAGGTGTATGGCAATGCGAAGGTGAGGGATTGGGGGCACGTTTTTGGTTGTGCGGAGGTATATGAGAGTGGCAAGGTGATCGAGCACGGCAATTGCGGCGATGGCAATGCGACGACGCACACCAAGGTTTACGGCAATGCCATCGTCAAGGGCACCACCTATGTCTATGATACCTCGACGTTGAACGGCGGACTCATCATGGAGGGCGACTCCGCCAATGGCAATGGCACCACTCCTTCATCCAGCGGCGTGCATTTTGGCTGGGGCTGGGGCCAGGACACGGCTCGCTTCGCCTCGCTGCCCGACAATGGTTACCTGTTTGCCCGGCATAGTTTCGAAAAGGACAACGCTGTGTTTGCGATGGATGAGTTCGGGATCAATCATGGCTTTTTGATGAACGGTTGCCGCAGCACTTTGGATAGTGGCTCGTCGAAGCGGGGAGGCCGCGTGTTAGCCTTGGACGGGATCAGCCAGTACGTGGAACTCCACAATGCCGTCAATGACTTCAAGGACAGCACGTTTGCCGTGTGGTGCAAAGCAAGTGTCGCCGCCGCCACAGACCAGCGGCTGTGGTCGTTGGGCGATGGCGTGAACAAGGTGATGTATCTAACTCCAAATGCGGCTGCCACCAGCAAGCCGCGCTTCGTCATCAGCGACGGCACCACCACCTTGACACTTGATAGCAGTGCCGCCCTCGCGGCCAACACGTGGAGTCACCTCGCAGTGGTCTTTTCGGGCAGCACTTGCACACTCTATCTCAACGGGGTGGCCGTGGCCAACAACCCGGCCATGTCCCTGCTGCCAGACAGTCTCAACGCGACGCTGATGGAAAATGCCAACTACCTCGGCCGCGGCTACTCTGGTAACTATTTCCAAGGGGCCCTGGATGATTTTCGCTGCTACATGCGTGGGCTGACGGCGGCCGAGCTGATGACCTTGTTCTCCACCGCCGCGCCTGCCCCCATCTCACTCACCGCCGACACCACCCCGCCCACGCCTAACTCCGCAACCTGGCTCGGTGCACCCATGGCCAGTGGCGACAGCCGTGTGACCATGAGTGCCACACCCGGCAGCGACGCCAGCGGCTGGGTCGAGTACTACTTTGCCTG
>CAIQXC010000041.1 GCA_903875675.1 Akkermansiaceae bacterium | reverse complement strand
TGATTTTGGAGGGAGGAGGTCGGAGGAAGAAAAAGCATGAAATCCCAAGCATGAAATCCGAAACCAAGGTAAGGGATCAGAAGCGATGTCACCCCATGCTCATCCGGTCCAGACCGATGCCCAGGTGTTTGGTCACGGCTTCGGTGCGGGAACTCACATGGAGCTTGTCGTAAATATGCTTGAGGTGGGTGCGGACCGTTTCGACGCCGATGGAGAGGCGTTCGCCGATCTCCTTGTTCACGTAGCCCTGAGCCAGCAACTCGAGGATCTCCTGCTCGCGGCGGCTCAGCTCCGCGGCAGCGCCATAAAATGTCACGCTGCTGCCAACAACGGTGTAACCATCCACGTCGAAGTTGATGCCGCTGGCCGAAATGTCTCCGGTGAGGGTTACCGTGCCGACGCCCGTCGCGCCAAATCCGGCGAGGTTGTAATTCGTCCATGGCACGGAGGTGCCGCCGTTGAGCCAGTTCAGACTGCTTATGTTCCATTGCCCGTTCCCCGCGCTGTTGCTCCAGGTGTATGTGGATGGGTCAACCTCGGTGACCGTCGCGGTATAGATGTTAGTGGTATCCCCGTCTATGACGGTGTAGGTCACCGGGCTGGTGAAATCCTGGCTGGAGCCGCTGGCTGGAACGCACGCCCCGGAGGACAGCGTGTAGGTGGGCGCGAGGCTCGTCTCTGGCGTCCCGGCAGGCACCGTCATGGCGATGGTCTTGGCTGTTTGGTTGATGACGCCTGAACCATAGCCTGGTAAATTAAAGGTCTTGATCTCCGCCGGCAACGGCACCATGTCGAATGCAAATCCGGTTGCGCTATAACCTTTCGAGCAGAGCACGGTGACCGTGACGTCTCCGCTACCCGCCTCTACGTCATAGACGTGGTAGTATAGGCCGTTCGCGGTATGCGCGGCGTTCTGAGTCGCGCTCACGCCGTCGTCGACCGTGGTGGTGTAGGTCGCATTGGCGTTGTCGCCGCTCGCGACCAGGATCGTCAGCCGGAAGGACCCGGTGGCGGTACGATGGATCGTGAAGGTGCCCGGGTTTGTTCCTCCGGCCAGCAGCGGGACACTCGTCAGCGCGTTGCCGTTTTCGGGATCCTGCATCCATCCGAAATTGCCGGTGCCGGACCACAAGTAATAGCTGGTTGCACGCGTGACCCCAGTGATAGCGGCCGGAAGATGTGTCTGGTCGTATGAGCCGTCGTATGGGTTACGGACCTTGCCGTCGGCATCATTGAGCCCGTAGATGATGGAACCATCCGCTCCGTACTTGGTGCCTCCGTTGAGGCCAAGCGCGGCGGCGGTCCGCCAATTGGTGCCTGCGGCGGTGTCCACGCCTATGGCTGTGGCAGCCTGCGCGTTGCCCCCTCCCAACATGGCCATTACCCCCAGCAGGGAGGCACCGCGTGCGAAGGGTGAGAAGATCCGTTTTTCCAACGAATCATGGGGAGTGGACTCTGAATTCATGGTGTTTTTTGTTTGTTAGTTCCGGATGCGGATAGAATAGGTGGCGCGGTAGAAATATGATCTGTCGTTGGGGATTGCTGTCGTTGTGCTGTCGGAGTTTCATATTCTCATAACAAGGCCCCCTCGGGGAAGCGCATGTTTGTGTTCTCCCGCTTCAGTCCCCGTCAGGCAGTTTCAGGGTGAAGGTCAGCCGTGTTCCGCAGCCCGCAGCGCTCTCGCACTGGAACCGCCCGCCGAGGTTCTCGATCCGCTGCCGCAAGTTCCGCAGCCCGTGGCGGCCCGAGGATGGAGCTGCGGGGTCAAAGCCCCGGCCGTCGTCCTCGATCGCGAGGGTCAGCACCCCGTCGGCAAGCGCCAGACGGATGCGCGCCTCGCTGGCGGCGGCGTGTTTGAGGATGTTGTGGAGGGCTTCTTTGGCGGCGAGGAACAAGTCGTGCCGTATTTCAGCGGGCAGTACGGCGACGGGCAAGTTCGATGGAATCTCCAGCCGGCAACTGACGGAGGTGGGGCCGAGGGATTCGTGCGCCATGTGGGTGAGGTACTGCGCCAAGTTTTGGAGCGTATCATTGCAAGGATTGACCGCCCAGACAATCTCATCCAGTGACGTAACCATCTGGCGGGCATAGCCGCCAATCTTGCGGGAATGGATCTCGACCTTGTCGGGCAGGGTCTTGTCAGCGCGGGCCAATTCGCTCAGCCAGGCGATGCGGGTGAGATTTGAACCCAGATCGTCATGGATGTCCCGCGCAATGCGCGAGCGCTCCCGCTCCAGCGCATGGAGTCGCTCCATCCGTTCGATGCGGCGGCGGTCCCGTTGCCGGGCGACAAACCACGTCACCCCCCCGACGCCTGCCGCGAAGCCCGCCAGGCTCAGCCAAAGGAACCACGCCGTCTGCCAGAAATACGGCAGCACGGTGATCGCCAGCGTTTTCCCTTCCTCGTTCCAGACCCCGTCATTGCTGCAAGCCATCACCTTGAAGCGGTAGCCCCCCGGTGGCAGGTGGCTGTAATACGCGACCCGCCGGGAGCCGGCCTCCACCCACGTCTGGTCCAACCCGTCCAGACGGTACTTGAACGCCACGTTGCGCGACGCCATGAAACTCAAACCCGTGTATTCCAAGTCGATCTGGCCGGCACCGGGCGGCAAGCGCAGGCACGCGCCAGGCTGGTGCAACTCGAGCGGCGCGATTGAGTTCGTCCCCTCCGTCCCCTCGCCGGCGTCATAAGCCGCCACCGTCCGCCCATCCACCACCACCCGCTCGATCACCACGGGTGGCGGCTCCCGATTTGCCATCAACGGGTCCGTGTCCACCACCACCAATCCGCTCCCCGCGGGCATCCACAAGCGACCGTCGGCGCTCCGCAACACAGCCGGCCAATAAAAGGTGGAACCCTGCAAGGCCGGCGAACCTTCTTCCCGCCCATAGACCGCCGGGTGCATCCGCTCCTGCCGCCCCTCCGCCACCGATTCGAATTCCTTCTCCGCCACGGAGAAAAGCCCGCGGTTCGCCGCAAACCAAAGCCGGCCATGTCCGTCCTCCAGAACATAATTGACAAAGTCGTCCGGCAGCCCTTGCTGGCGGTCGAAGCGGGTGAAGCGCCCCTGCATGAGCCGCCCCACTCCCCGACCGCAGTAGCCGATCCACAGACTGCCGTCGGGCGTGGCACAGAGCGAGCCGATGGGGTGCGTGACGCCTAAAGTCATGGGGGTTTCGTCCACCAGCGTCTCATGGTCCACCCGCGCCAACACACCACCCTGAGTGGCGGCCCAGACACGGCCTGCGGCATCCACCGCCAGGCTGCTGTAAGGGCCAAGAATCTGTGGCAGCGTGAAGGTCTGGAACCGGCCGGCCCGCAGCCGTTGCACTGCGTTCGGGGAAACTGTCCCGATCCAGACATCCCCCGAGGGGGTGGTCAGCAGGGCGTTCACAACTCCGCTGGCCAGACCGTCCGCTTGGGTGATCAAGCGCTCCTCCCCCGCGCGCCAGCCGTGCATACCATTGAACGTGCCCACCCAGATACCGCCCTCTGGTGCCGCCGTCACACAGGTGGCCTCCGGAGCGAACCAGCCGTCCTCGGCGGACAGGAAGCGCCAGCTCGGGCCTTCCTTCCGCGCCAGCCGTCCGCTGAGCGTAACGGCCCATAGCGTCCCGTCGGCGTCCTGACACACCGACCGCATCCCCTCCGACGAGTGGCCGGAACCCAGCACCTCCAATTCGTAGGCGCGGGGTCTCACGCGGACCAACCCGCCGCCCCGGGTGCCTGCCCACAGATTGCCCTCCCGGTCATCCGCCAACTGAAGAATCCCGTGAGACGGCCTGGCCACCTCGTCGAAACCCGAGCCGTTGTAGAGGAACAGCCCGGCCTTCTCCGTTCCCACCCACAACCGACCCCGCCGGTCTTCGAAAATGACGGTGGGCACCACCTCGGGCCGGCTGACCGCCAGCTCGCCGAGGTTCTGCGGTTCGCCCTCCCCGGTGTATTTCAACACCCGCGTGCCCTCGCCAATCCAGACGCCGCCGGATTTGGCACCGCTCAGCACCCAGTGCGGCTGGCTCAAGGTCAGGAGCGTACGAAACATGCCTTCGCGATACACGCCCACCTGAAACTCCTTGGCGAACCATAAGTGGCCGCGACCGTCCCTGGCCAGGCGGACACGCCCGCTGCCGACCAACCCCTCCTTGTCGGTCAAAGAGCGGACCCGCCCTTCGTGGATGCGGCGGACCAAGCCGTTGGAGGTGGTCCATACCGCGCCCTCGCCGTCTTCCACCATCCCGTCCACCGGACGGTCAGACGATCCGTCATCCTGCGGGAACACCCGGGTTCGGCCCGCCTCCAGGCAAACCACCGCCCCTCCAAGGGTGCTGGTCTCTTCGCCCAGCCAGAGGCGGCCACGACTATCCGCTAGAAGGGTCACGGTCTTGCTGCCGGGGGGGGCGGGAGCACCCGACGCGGCTTCCTGGAACCGCAGCCCGTCAAAACGCGCCAAGCCGTTTTCCGTGGCCACCCACAGAAACCCATCGGCCGTCTGGGCAACACCCACCACCACATTTCCTGGCAATCCATCGTCGGTCTGCCACGTGCGGCTGACCCAGCCCGAGTCGGTCGAGGGGGCCGTCGAGGGCGAAGGGCCGGTGGAGTCCGCCGATGCGGAGGCGGATTCCGCCGCACAGGCGCCTGCAGACGTCAAGGCCGTCATCAACAGGATGATACCTCCTGGGGTGGGCATTTTCATACCATCAAATCTCCATGTGCCCCCGCGACATCACGCCGTGTTGATGACGCCACTCGGTGATCAGCGGGCGATGATTTGTTTCAAGGGTTCTTCCGCATATTCACCATTGCCTCGGCAAACGCCTTGCCGATCGGCGTCATGACCTTGGCGGAAATACTCTGTCCGATGTTTCTCATGGCGTTGCTTTCTTTGGGTTTTTAGAAGGATTCCCACTCGCGGCGGCCTTCGCAATCATATCCTTCAGACTCACCAACGTTGGAGCCTCTTCGCTCGCTTCGATGTCGGCGATGGCCTTGTCGATGTTCTTCACCCCTTCCGCATCTCGCGCTGGGCGCTTGTTGCGCAACTGCGGCAGCACCGCCTTGGCATGGGTGCCGTAGCGCATGAGATATTCCAGCCGCTTCTTGTAGTCATTGCCCCAGCGCCATTCGATGGTCGAGACGCACAGATCCATGCCTTCGCGAATGTGCAGGCGCGAAAGAAGATCGAGCCCGGCCAGGCGGATGACGTCGGCAAACATCTCGTCGCTTGGCGCCATTTTCTCGATCGCCTTGATGATACCCGACATCAGCGCAGCCAGATCGCGATCGCTCAGTTTGCCATAATACGGCGCGAGCGTCAAACGGGCCGCGCCGTCATCATTCTCTAACGCCGAGAGAATAGCGGGATAGAGCAGGCTGCGGTCAGCATCCGCTAGAGAGTCGGCCAAGATGCCCTTCGGACCGCCGGAACCAGGATACGGCTCGAACAGCGCGTTGGCCACGGCACGCTGGCTCATCCC
>CAIQXC010000040.1 GCA_903875675.1 Akkermansiaceae bacterium | reverse complement strand
GCCTTGCGAGTGTGGCTGGATTACTCGCATCCGCCTCTGTTGCAACGCCTCGCCATGCTGCGCCTGGCCGCTGCCTCGTGAGGGTGCCTGGCCCTTCAAGGCGTGACGGCGTTCCGTGGACCCCTCGGGAGTATTTCCCAAAAGGAGTTTTACGGACATCGTGATCTATTGACTCACGAGATGCTCACCTACGGCATCCAACCGATGAAGGACGGCAAGGATTTCCCCCGGTTGGAATGGGAAAACTGTCCCTATATGATCAGTGACAACCTTCCGCTTATTGAGGGGGCTTGTCGAGGCCGAAGGCATCGTGAACGGCGCGGGCGGCTTCTTCGATGAGGGTTTCATCAACGGTGACGGCGATCTTGATTTCCGAGGTGGAAATCATCCCGATATTGATGCCGGCTGCTCCCAGCGCCTTGAACATGGTCGCTGCCACACCGGAATGCGATCGCATGCCAATGCCCACCGCCGAGAGCTTGGCAATGCCGCCCTCCGTCTCGACCTTGGCGTTGGGCCCCAGCGCAGCGATGACGGGCTTGAGCGCAGCCTGCGCCTTCCCCAGATCACTGGAATGCATGGTGAAGGAATGGCGGGCGAGGCCGGCGGGGGCGATGTTGGAAACGATCATGTCCAGGTTGATCTCCGCCTCCCCAATGGCCCCGAGGATGCGGCCGGACATGCCGGGCTCATCCGGGATGCCGGTGATGGTCACACGGGCCTGGGAGCGTTCGATCGAAATGCCGCGAATAACGACATTTTCCATGTTGGGATGTTCTTCTAACACTAGAGTACCGGGGTTATCGTTGAGCGAAGAGCGGACTTCGAAAATGACGCCGAATTTCTTGGCGAATTCGACGGAGCGGGATTGCATGACCTTTGAGCCGGAGGAGGCCATTTCCAACATTTCATCGTAGGAAATCTCCGGCAGCTTGCGGGCGTTGGGCACAACCCGCGGATCGCAGGTGTACACGCCATCCACATCCGTTAAGATCTGGCAGACATCGGCCTTGAGGGCGGCGGCTACGGCGATGGCGGTCAGGTCCGAACCGCCGCGACCCAGCGTGTGGATCATGCCGTTGGGCGTAATGCCTTGAAAGCCGGCCACCACCAAAGTTTTGCCATCGTCGAGAAACCCGCGCATCAGCGAGGGGTCCATGTTGAGGATGCGGCCCCGGGTATGCGAACCGGTGGTGAAAATACCCGCCTGGCGCCCGGTGATGGACACCGCATCCATGCCCATTTCCTGCAGCGCCATGGCGACCAAGGCGATGGACTGTTGTTCGCCAGTGGCCAGCAGGACGTCGAGTTCGCGCTCCGACGGGTTGTCAGTGAGTTCGCGGGCCATCTTGATGAGGCCGTCGGTGATGCCGGACATCGCCGAAACCACCGCCACCACTTGGTTGCCAGCGTCCCGGGTGCGTTTCAATCGCGCCGCAACGTTGCGGATTCGATCCAGTGTGCCGACGGACGTGCCGCCGTATTTTTGAACGATGAGGGCCATGGGGCGCGGGAGTCAACCCAAGTGCAGGCAGGATGGCAAGCACAAGATTTCAGCACAAGATTCAAAACCCAGTGCCAGGTGCTAGAAATTCTTGGGCTGGAAGTTTTTGGCATTGGCGATGCCGGTGACGCCGTCCTCGCAGCGCAGCACCCACAGGCCTTTGCGGAAGGCATAGCGGTCGCTCTCCTCATCAAAGTGCATCGCCGCCAAGCCCCCCTGGACGTTCCACCCGGCGTATTCCTTGAAGGCCTCCTTGAAACGGCCCAACTTGTCCAGATGCCACAGGACATCCTCGACCTTGAGGGTGGTTTTCACTTCGATAACCACGATCGTATTGCCATTCACCAGGGTCATGTCCACCTCGATTTTTTCCCCCTGGCTATCGCGACCGGTCCGCCGCTCGGTCATCTGGTTGACCTGCAACCCGCGCTCTTGGAACAACTTGACCGTGCCGGGACGCATCAGCGCCTCCACGAGTTTTCCCCACTGGCTGGTGAACAGGCCGCTAAGTGCCTTAATCTTCTCGTCGGTGTCCTTCATCTGCCGGTCCGTGTCCTTCATCAGCCGATCCGTTTCCTTCATCTGAAGCCTGTGCTCCATGATCTGCCGGTCCGTATCCTTCATCTGCCGATCGGTTTCCAGTTGTGAAGCCCGCAATTCCGCTGTGGACCTGGTGAGCTCCGCAGTTGACCTGGAGAGATCCGCCAGAAATTCTCTCAATTCCGCTGCCTTCATGGAGGGACGCTATCTCATGGCCCGTGGTGAGTCAATCCCGAAAGAAGATGGCGAGACGGCCAATCAATCCGATCATCTGTGGATGCTTCAGTCTAACATGCATCAACGATTCGCTTGACCAAACACGCTCATTGTTGTGGCATTCCCAGCAAGCACCATGCAACTCCACCTACCCATTGCTATTCTTACGATCATGACTGCGGGCCTTGTCGCCGGACAGTCCGCGCCGCCCGAACGCGGCTTCGTTAGCCGCCAAGCTGCCGACAACTGGGAACAGGCGCTGGTGACCGGCAACGGCAAGCTCGGGGCCATGGTCTTCGGCGTGCCGCTCGACGAGACGATCATTGTCAACCACGGCCGCCTCTATCTTCCGCTGAACCCGCCACTGCCGCCGCCGGCCACCGCTCCGCTGTTGCCGGAGATGCGCCGCTTGATGGCCGCCGGCACCTACCAAAAGGCCGCTGATCTGGTGGTGACCACCGCTGACCAAGCCGGCTACCGCGGCAAACGCTGGACGGATCCGTTCATCCCCGCTTGCGACCTGAATTTGCACATGGAGCCCCGCGGCCAGGTAAATGACTACCAGCGTTCGGTAAATTTCGCCAATGGCGTCGCCGCCGTAAACTGGAACGATGAACGCGGCAGCTTCACCCGCCGGGTTTTCGCATCACGCGCCGACGACCTGATCGCTGTATCGCTCAGCGCGGCCACCAAAGGCACGCTCGATTGCCGACTGCAACTCGCCACCCGCCCGCTGGCAGGTCAAGGTGGCTGGAATCCGGAACAGATGGTCAAGATCGGTATCAAGGAGGCCGTCACAGGTGCTGGCGACGGTTTTCTAACATATCGTTGCGCATTTCGCCGCAATTGGAAAAACAGCTTGCAAGGATATGAAGTGGCGGCACGGGTGATCGCCCGCGGAGGGCACAGCAGCACTTCGGGCAACGTCCTCGAAGTGAGCGGTGCCGACGAGTTGCTGGTGTTGATGCGCGTCGAGTTGCTAGAAGATTTCGAACAATTCTTCGGACGTCAGCGCCCGATCCGCTGCGCCGCCGAGGTCGAGGCGGACGCGCTCAAACATCGGGCCATGGATGGCTGCATGGCGCTCCAGTAATTTTGAAAAACCCGTGTCCAAACCACCGAGGGAGGCCCGCATGG
>CAIQXC010000039.1 GCA_903875675.1 Akkermansiaceae bacterium | reverse complement strand
GCCACCGGCGCCTGAAAATACCGGGCTCCGCATGAGGCCAACCGGGCCTTCTGCGGAGCCCTCTTTTTGGCTCACTCCTCCCGCTACCAAATCGAAAATCCACCTCCCGAGCGCACAAAATAACATCTAATCTCCACATTTTATCTCGCTCAGATCCCCCGTGATTAGTGCGACGCGCTACACTGATACCTCAATCGGGTATGTTGAAAAAGAAAGGTCACGGCACTGGGCATGGTCACCCACTTGAACCGGGCGCTGCGGACAACCCCCAAAACCGCAACCAGGGCAAAGAGGCCGCCGAGGTACTCGCCCGAGCGGCCCAGCCAGCCGATGGGGCTCCCAACAAATCTTTGGATGAAAAACGCAGTCAACCCCAGAGCGATCATGAGCAAAGCCAAGGCATACCAGTAATGAAATAACAGGTGTCCTTTCGCGAACAGAATCAGACTGACCAGAGCGGACAACAAGAACAAGGACACCGCCGTCCCCAAAACAAGCTGCCGCAAAAATGTCGGGCCGGCGCCCTGAATGAAAAACACGGGGGTGATGCCCCGGCGGGTGGCTAGGGTGCAACCCAGCACGACGAGAAACATACCGGCGTAGGTCAGGATGAGCAGGGGTTTTCTAAGGTCCGGCTTCGCTGCCGGTGTTTCATTCTTCAAAGCCAGGATGGCGCCCGCGGCATGAAAAGCGGAACCCAGCAACGCACCCACATTCATGATGGTTACGTTCACATTGGGCACCTGCTGACCGTCCACCAGCCAGCCGGCCATCGCAGCACCGCAGCCGAAGGTCAGCATCCCGCAGCCCATGAAGAGCAGGCTGCTCAATCCGCTGAAAAGATAACCCCGAGCGGCGATGATGGAAACGGCTATGGGAATCAACCCGGCAAAAGTAGTATTCAGGATGAGCAACAATAGCGGCGGCTCAAAGACGGCCGCATGCCCCGATCGATAGAGGAGGACCATCGCTCCGAGGTAAAGGAAGACGAAGCCGACAGCCAAACACCTTCCCAAAAATGGGAGTTGCTCGCTGGCTGTCCTATCTCTCATTTTATCCACAGACCTGTCCTCTAAGCGGGTTCATGTGCGGCAGATATCATTTTCAGGTGAAGCTTCAGCTAGCAAGGGCCATTGTTTTCAGATGGCTCGTGCAACCTTCCCGTCTGTGGGTGGAAACCGGTCCTTTCAAATATCAGCCTCGCACCGCGTATCGTCGGGCGCCCGGGCCATTTTTGCAATGCCGGATTCCCGAAGTGTCAGCAAAGACGAAGTTCTGCTGGTGTCGTTCACCAACAAGCACGCCAACAACGGCGAGGCTCAGCTTGGCACCGTTGGCGCCCTCGTGCCGGGCTCTGCGCTGGTGATTTGCTCCTCAGTGCCGCAAAGTCGCGTGCGATTCGGTACTACCGGGATAAACGGATGCTTGAGACCAAGGTTCGGGATCTTGAACGAAGCCGGGATTTGTGGAGAACGAAATTCAATCAACTGACCCTGACCACCAAGACCGAACTCGATTCGGGTTCCACCCTTCATCCCTAAGCTTTTTTCGGGTCAAGCATTTCAGACGATGGGACTCCTTGCCGACTTGTATGCCGACTTGGCCGTTGGCTCAGCGCAATAGCACCCGGCGTGCGGCGGCATGTCCAAAGCGAAGGTTGATGTCCAGTAGGTCGGAATAATTGGCGGCGGGAATCATCGCGGGCTGAGTGTCCTGATCCAAGGTGTAGGTGAGGCGTGTGGAGCCATCAGTTTGTTGGGTCTCGGCAGTGAACTTGATGGTGCCGAACTTGGCGGGACCGTCCCAGTTGAGTGATTCGGGTTGGATGACGGGCTTGAGACCGGCGGGCGTGCTCACCTGCCACACGATGTGCGAGCGGTTATCCTGGGTCACCAGCAACGCCCGCTGACGGGTATTGCTCTCGGTGGCAACCCATTGCTGCGGCATCCCCGGTAGATCAAAATAGAGGCCAGTGGCGGTTTTTGCACCGTAATGAGGCGCTTTCACCGTATATTTGAGCGTGCCCGGATAGGTGAAGTCGGTGAGCAGATCTCCCTGAGGGCTGGCGTTTTGAGAGATTTCGCTGACCAAGCCTTGGAAATCGCGCTTGCGTTCCTCCTGGGTCATTTCTTGGTATTTGGCGGCGAATTCGAGGTGCGCCATGCCATGCAGTCGCTCTGTTAGGGTGATGATCGCGGTGCCTTCGGCATCAAACACCAGTGCCACTCGGACGTCATGGCCATCTTTCATCGCGGATGGCGCGGCCCAGGTGAACGTCTTGCCATCCAGGGTGTAGCCGGGTTGCCGGTCCAGCCCGGTGACCCCGAGCGGCGCGTATTGGCTCAATGCATCCAGTGGCAACCATTCGCCAGTGAGCGGATGTTTGACGCGGCAGACCAGGCTGTCAAAGTAACCGTTCTCCGGGATGCTTAGGCCTCGCTGCTGCAAGGCCGGTTCACGGGTCGCTGTGGTCGTAAGCGCCAGCTCGGAATCAAAACCTGCGGCCTTAAGCAGCACGTGAAGGAGGATCGCACGGTCAGCATTGTGGCCGTAGCCGTCCTTGAGAGTGACATCGGCCGGTGAAAACGCGACGGTGAGCGGCAACTCCGAAAACCCGGGGGCCGTGG
>CAIQXC010000038.1 GCA_903875675.1 Akkermansiaceae bacterium | reverse complement strand
CGGCGAGTCCTCCCCCTCAAGAGCGTCCTGGTTTACCCTCTCCAAAAGAACTTCCGCGCCATCCTCGCCCCCTGAGCCCTGACCCAGAGGGGCACCGAATATTTACGTGTCCTCAATAGATGGTCGGGGCGGCGGGATTCGAACCCACGGCCTCTTCGTCCCGAACGAAGCGCGCTACCAGACTGCGCTACGCCCCGACATCATCCTGGAACCCGCAGGGAGGCGGGCTGGGGAGGGAAGGTTGCAGAATTTCCAGTGGCGTGCAAGCGGATATTCTGCGGCCACGACAGCGGTGGTGATTCGGTGGCGATGAGCAGGAGTTTAAGGATTGAAAAGCCCGGTGGCTGCTGCTTGGATCTGGGGGAGTTTTTCGCGCTGAGGGGCGGCACCGCGGGCTTGGTCTGGTTTGCCGCCGCCTTTGCCGCCGGCGAGGGCGGCGAGGTCGCGGAGCAGATCGCCGGCCTTGAGACCGGCCGCGAGGGCGGCACTGCCGCAATGAGTGGCGAGGTGGAGTTTGTCGCCGTCATCGACGATGAGCAAGGCGGGGCCGACAAAGTTTTTCTTTTTGAGGCTGTTTTGGAGTTCCTGCAACAACGAGGCATCAGCCTGGAAGCAGGCGATGATCGGCTCGCCCTTGGCAATGAGATCGGCAAGCGCCTCATCAGCCAACCCGGCGGCCTGAGACGCCTGGATTTTTTTAAGGCGTTTTTCGGCCTCGATGGCGGCGTCGCGGGTTTCGTCTAACGTGCGTAGGCCGTGGGTGAAGATGGCATTGATTTGAGAGATATCGGCGCGTTCCACCAACATGGCACTCATGATGTGCGGAAACTCATGCACGGTGACAGGTGGCTCGCTGATGGCGGCGAGTTTTTCGTTAGCGGCGTGTAATTTTGCGGATGCGGATTTGAGGTCGTGGTCCCATTTTTCCACGACATCGTTGAGGTGGGACCAGGCGGCTTCGCCACAGACGGCTTCGATGCGGCGGACGCCGGAAGCGATGGCTCCTTCGCTTTTGATTTTGAAAAGTCCGATGGCCCCGGAGTGGCGCACGTGTGTGCCGCCGCAGAGTTCCATTGAATATCCGTTGAGATCGTTAGGTCCGCCGCCAACCTGGACCACGCGAACCAACTCGCCGTATTTGTCGCCGAAAAATTGCATGATATCGGCACGGCCTTTGATGGATGCGTGTTTGACTTCGGTCCAGGACACCGGCTCATCGGCCTGGATGGCCGCGTTGACCCTTTCCTCCATGGCGGCGACTTGTGCGGCGGTGACGGCGCCGCTGTTGAAGTCGAAGCGAAGCCGGCACTCATCGACGGCTGAGCCCTGCTGCGTGGCATCCGGCGACACCACCTCGTGCAGCGCCCAGTGCAGCAGGTGGGTGGCTGTGTGGTGCGCTTCGATGGGTCGGCGGCGCGCGGCATCGAGCTTGAGAGTGACGGTGTCCCCGACCTTGATGCCAGCGGTGGAAGCCACGATATGGGCGCGGGCCTTGGCGATTTGCTGGACGCCAGTGATGGGGATGGCATCGTCGCCGCTGACGAGCCAGCCGCTGTCGCCCGACTGGCCGCCCATTTCGGCATAGAACACCGTCTTATCGGTGATGACGAACAGGGCGTCTTGCTGCGGATGGATTTCCAAGATGGTGGCGGCGACTTCGTCCAGCTCGAAGCCGAGAAACTCAGTGCTCGCATCCGAGGAAATATCCAGCGCTCTAACAACCGTGGATTTCTGCGCGGCACGGGAACGTTCTTGCTGTTGCTCCATGAGCTTATCAAAACGCGGCATGTCCACCGTGAGGCCGCGCTCGGCGCACAGCAGCTCGGTTAGATCAATAGGAAAGCCGAAGGTGTCGTAGAGTTCGAAGGCGAGGTCGCCGGCGAGTTGCTGGGGAGCGCCGG
>CAIQXC010000037.1 GCA_903875675.1 Akkermansiaceae bacterium | reverse complement strand
GTGGACTTCGCGGAACTCGCCGGGAGTGCGCACGTCCACGAGGATTCCCCGTCCGCTTGCCACGGTGGCCGAGGCTTCGGCGGGATCAATGGTTACGTATGACATAGGAGTTGTTGGGTCGAGATTGCGATTCTCCGAAATTCGGCTAGAAAATCCAGCCGACGCTGACGCCGAAGGAGTCCTGCTGCATGCTCAGATTCGCCACTCCGAAGGGAGGGCCGGCACCGTGAACCGTCTGCTCAAATGCGTGGACGTAAAAGGCCGAGAGTTCCCAGTTCGCACGAAACTGCCACGTCAGACCCGCGGTTGCGTGTTGTTGGACCACCCCCGGCGCGAGAATGTTGAAGTACGTTTGATTACTGCTGATCGGCTGGGTGCTGTAATTGTAACCAACCCGCAGCGTCAGGGTGTCGCTCGCCTGATAGGCGATGCCAGTCTTGATGGCCGTGACATCCCGCCAACCGAAGCCCGGACCGTTATCCTGCCCCAACAGCACACTGTTAGCCGGGGTCAGGGAGTTGCCGACTGACGCCACTTCACTGTAGAGAATGCGCTCCACATCGAAGGCGAACGTGAGCTCCTTCGTCGGATGCAGTGCAAAGCCGAGGGCAAAGTTGGACGGAATGTCAAAGTGCCCGTGCTCGGCAAAAAGCCCTGCATAGCGCTCAAACCGGCTGGCGTAAATCCGGCTTTGGTAGGTCGCCCCAACCGTCAGCCAATCCGTCAGATTGCCGCTATAGCCGAGCCGCACACCGCCGCCGTAAGAATCATCGTAACCGGCATCGGGGACGCCGAATTCCTGCAAACCATGCGCCTTGAATCGTTGATAGGCGAAAACCGGAGATATCCCAATGGCGTGGTCGGCATGGATCTTGTAGGCAAGCGTCGGAGCGACGAAAAGTTGGGTCAAATCAATGCCGGCATTTGACGGCACCCCAGGCAGCGGCGTGTCAAATAGCGGTGCGGAGTAATCGGTATTCATTCCGCCGTTGCCAAAGACCGTCACCGCGAAGTCGAGGTCCGGATTGAGCGTGTGCTTGTAGCCGACTTCAGGGATGAAAAAATCAGCGCTGCCATTGCCGTCATAGGTGGTTCCTCCGATAGCTGCGGAGCGGTCGGGCCGAAAATAACTCAGCCCAATGTCCAAGCGGTCTGCTAGGAACGCCGCTCCGGCTGGATTGGTAGCTGGGGCGATGGAGTCCTGCGGAAACGCCACCCCGGCTCCGCCGATCCCCTTGGACTTGATGCCGTAGCCAAAGTCAAAATAGCCGTCGGTGCCATGCGCGGAGGGAATGGCCAGCGCGGCGAGACCGGCAATAGCGAGACGGGACGCAACATTGCTGGCGGGCGTGAGAGATGAATGATGTTTCATTGCGGGGGGGGATGGCTTGATTGATGCGGTTCGTAAACGAAGAGTCTGCTCAACACGTATCGCAGACGAGTTCAATTCATATAAGGGAAGTAGGAGATAGTCAAGCGATTTTAAAGCCAGTCTTCGATATATTTTTTAATTCCGTCTTTACTAGTTGTATTTAAAAAGATTAACTTTGCCTGCCGAAGGAAATTTGATGGTTTGAGGCAGCGGAGGAAGCCGGTATTAGAGAGCGGTCATTTCCGGACTGGAGCCAGGGAATTTCGGGACGGTCAGACCACGAGGAGCAGTCCAATACCCTCCAACTATAGAAACCCGAGTTCCCAGCCATGAAACACACAGCCAAACCCGAAGTGAGAGAGGATCCGCCAGATGCCAGATTGCTGCGTCACGTCATAACGAGGGCCGTCATGACCGACGCACCTGCGGCTTTCTAACCCTCATCAAGGAAACTGCCATGTGGATCACACTCATCGGGGGAATTGACCGGCTCGGCCAGCATTATCAGGAAGTGGCTCGGGAGGCCGGGGTCAAACTGCGGATTTTCAACCGGGCAGAAGCCGGTCTCTGCAAGAAGATCGGCCACAGCCGAGCGGTGGTGATCTTCACCGGCAACATCTCCCACCAAGCACGGATTCTAGCTGTGGGAGCTGCCAAGGCCCGTGGGATTCCCATTTACCAGTACCATAGTTGCGGGGTTTGCACGCTTCGCAAATGCTTGGGTTGCCTCAAGCTCGGTGGGACGGCGGCTGGTCCCGCTGCGATCGGATCCCTAAGGATGTAATGAATCACCCGAGCACGGACTCGAGCGGCCGTTCGGTGTCGAACCCGTGATCGAACAGCCATTCGGGGTTGTAGAGTTTCGATTCGTATTTCAATCCGGAGTCGCAGAGGATGGTCACGATGGTCAGGCCGGGGCCGTGTTGCACAGCATACCGCACAGCGGCGGCGATGTTGATGCCGCCGGAAAGTCCGAGGCAAAGCTCTTCACCTAATGGTCAAGGCTTGAATAGACTGGGACGGTGCCCATGATCGGACAATGGGCCGCGGCGTCAAATCGACCAGTCGAGTTCGGCAGCTACCCGGTTCTGCTTGGTGACGATGGAGAGACTTTTCTCCTCATAGATCACCAAAGTGTCAGAAGGGATGCTGTGCATCAGGAACACATTGGCTCCAATGGTGGTGTTCGATCCGATGGTCGTCTCGCCGCCAAGGATGGTGGAATTCGGATAAATGGTGACGTTGTCGCCGAGGTTCGGGTGTCGCTTGAGCCCCTTGATGACGTGGCCGGCCCCGTCCTTAACGAAAGTCCGCGCCCCAAGGGTGACTCCGTGGAAGATTTTGCAGTGATTGCCTATCTTGCAAGTTTCCCCGATGACCACACCGGTGCCGTGGTCGATAAAAAAGTGGGACCCGATGCTGGCACCGGGGTGGATGTCGATGCCAGTGCGGCCGTGAGCCCATTCCGTCATCATCCGCGGGATCATCGGTGCTCCGGCGCGATAGAGCCGGTGGGCAAGGCGCTGAATGGAAATGGCCTCAATGAACGGATAGGATAGGATGATCTCCTCGTGGCTGCGTGCTGAGGGGTCGTTGTTATATGCCGCCTCAATGTCGGTCACCAGAACCTCGCGAACCAAATGGAGTGCTTTGCAGAATTTTTGGATGATTGGCTTGGTCTTGCCGGTGGGTCGTTTTGCATTGCCGACGCGCACACTTTTTCGGACCTGGTCTTCCAGCCGGGCGATCACGTCGGTCAGACGCCTTGACGTCAGATCTGCGAGCGAGGCACCGTACACGACATCACTGTCATGAAAGCCCGGGAACAGCAGTTGCAATAATTTCTCGCAGATCTCTCCAATGGCGTGCTTGGAGGGAAGATTGAGTGACTCGCTGTGATTGAGACCTCCAAAATTCTGATAGGACGCCAGCATCTTGGCGACCATATCATCGTATTGGGAGGATTCACCAGGCTCATAGGCCGTCAATGGCGTCGGAATCTTGTTCATTAAATTTCGTTCGACTCAATCGTTGTCCGCGCAACAAACACGGGAAATTGGCAGCCAATTTGCAAGCTGTCGGCGGACCTCCTTAGGATTGATAAAATTCATCAGGGATGGCCTAAATCACCTTCTTGCAATCTGACGCAGGGCTTGGACCATGGCATCAACTTCCGCATAGGTATTATAGAACGCCAGGGATGGCCGCACTGTGCTCTCCAGACCGAAGTGCCTGAGGGTCGGCAAGGCGCAATGGTGGCCAGCACGCACGGCGATGCCGTTTTGATCGAGGTGCTTGGCGATTCTGTCATTGTCGATTCCCGAAATGATGAATCCGAGAACGCTGGCCTTGTGCCGGGCGGTGCCGATTGGACGAAGCCCTGGCAACGATGCCATTGCGGCGGCCGCGTATTCCAACAATCTATGCTCGTAGGCGGCAATCGCTGGAAGGCCGATGCCGAAGAGATAATCGATCGCTGCGGCCAGACCGACAACACCGGCAATATCGGGTGTGCCAGCCTCGAATTTCTCCGGCGAGTTTTGATAGACAGTCTTGCCGAACGTGACGTCGCGAATCATGTGACCGCCGCCCTGCCATGGTGGCATGGCCTCCAGAAGGTGGGACTTGCCATACAGGGCACCGATGCCGGTGGGGCCGAAGACCTTGTGGCCGGAAAAGGTGAAGAAATCCGCGTCCATGGCCTGCACGTTGACGGGAATGTGGGGAGTGGATTGCGCGCCATCCACCAGCACGGGCACGCCGAAGCCATGGGCGATAACGATGATTTCCTCTACCGGATTGATCGTGCCCAGAGCATTGGAAACCTGGGTGATGGCAAGCATCTTGGTGCGTGCATTGAACAGCTTCGGCAGCTCTTCGAGCAGCAGTTCTCCGCGGTCATTTGCCGGGATCACACGGATCTTGGCACCCGTTTGTCCGGCAAGTATCTGCCATGGAACGATATTCGCGTGGTGCTCCAGAGTGCTAAGGATGATCTCGTCGTCAGGGCCGATGTTTGGTTTGCCATAACTCTGGGCGACCAGATTGATGGCCTCCGTCGTCCCCCTCACAAAGATAATCTCCTTGGCATCCGCCGCTCCTAAAAATTGGCGGACCTTTTCCCGCCCGGACTCGAACAGATGGGTGGAACGGTCGGATAGTGTGTGGGCGGCGCGGTGAATGTTGGAGTTGTCGCGGCCGTAAAAGGCGGAGGTCGCGTCAATGACGCTCTGCGGCTTGTGGGTGGTGGCCGCGTTGTCGAGCCAGATGAGCGGCTTGCCGTTCACGTGCTGGTGCAGCGCGGGGAAATCCTTGCGCACCCCCTCAACATCAAAGGTGCCACTTGGCGCGACGATATTGGCGACAGGAAACTCCAAGCTTCCAGGAAGATCCAAGCCACCAACCGATTCAATCCCCTTGAGGAAATAGAACCGAGACTCGTTCCCGGAAGGCCCGCTGCCAGGGATGTCCAAGGAATTGCCGACCTCCGGATGCGGGGACGCGGGGGCAAAGGATTTTGAGCAGAAGTACGGCTCACCGAACTCATGTGAATCGCTGGAACCCGGTATGTGGCCACCCTGCGAGGGGGCGGCTCCGCTCTGCTCAAACTCCGCCCCAACCCCCTTCGGATGCACCGGTGGTGGCGCGTCCGCAGAGTGGGTAGAGGGAAATCCGCCCGATAGATCGATTTGGCTTGAGCTGCCAGTTGCCGCCCGGGATGGAGTGGCAGGCGTGACCGGAACGTGGACGGGGACGCCCGCCAGGGTGGCAGGCGGTGTGGCCGGTATCGCGGGTAATGCAGGCATCCGGATCGGCTGACTGGCAAAAAATTCGTTTGCCAGACGCGAAATTAGATCCGTGCCGAACGGATCGCCCGTTCCCGGATCGGCGGGCTCGCGCACGCCGGGATCTAGGAAGTTGTTAGGCATATTCATGGGGGGCACTCATGGGGTAGATGCGGGAAAGAATGGAAATGAATCGGTGGAGAGGGTCCTCAGATCCACTTATCCCACCGCCACAGGGAGTGCGGATAGCGGGAAGGTCGGTCAATTGGACCCATATAGGAACATGACCTCCTGAGATCAGGTCGGTGAATGTGAAGCCAGGGCTGCTCACATGAGCTGGCCAAGACAGGAAACTCTGTTGATGGCGGGCGAAATTGATTCCTTCAAAGAGGGTTGTCAAACAAAAACCCTCGTATTGCGCCGGAAAGAAACATTTGCCCTGATGCCCCATGGAGACATCGGCACCCGTGGCATGGGACCCACTCCGAACAAAATAGTAAGACAGTTAAGACCCGTGATTTCCTCGACGGTCCGCTGCTGCTCAGATGCGCGGAAAGAGAGTGGCAAGCGAGATTTTTTATGTCATAAGTCGTTTAAAATAAGTTACAAACAAATATTTCGAAGCGGTTTCTTGATTTTTTTCTTGAAGCGCTGGTCTAATCTATACATTTTTATCTGCCTTCCCGAAATGCGCCTTATCAATCCACTAGAACCATTCATCTGGCGGCCGCCGAGCCAAGCGCTCGCAACTTGCAACCATCATTCAAGAGACTCATGGACTCAAACACATCTAATCGCTCTGATTTGAGCGGTCCGAGGGCCGACTGGCTGGAGGTGGTTCTTGAAAAATTAGCCAACCTTCGTTTCGGCAGCGTGCAGATCACCGTTCACGATGGTCAGGTGGTACAAGTCGAAAGTACCGAAAAGACTCGCTTCCTAGCGGCCAGTCGTGAAGATGGAAGAAGCAAGAGACCGTAAATATTTAGATCCCGAAATCTCCAATACCCACCAATGATATGACCCAGAACACCAGCTCTGAAACCATCCTCCAGCAAGATTACCTCACCATTGGGCAGCTAGCCGCCTACCTCGGTTGGTCCCCCCGCTTCATTGAGGGCTTGGTGCGAGGCGAACATCTGCCAGGACTAACCATGAACAACCAGTGGCGGTTTCGCCGCGATGATGTCATTGACTGGTTGGAGCAGAAAATCCAGACCTTGGACACCGCCCGGGTGTCGGAGCTGGAGGCGAAGATGGAATCGTCACTGCTTACTGAGGGCATTTTCCGCAGCATCCGGACCGACCGGCTTGCATCACGGTTGCCGCTGAAGGGCATTGTTCTCGATGTGCCGCTAACGACAAAGTCTGAAGTGCTGCGTTCCATCGCATCACTGGCGGAAGCCACCGGCCTGCTGTTTGACAAGGAATACCTGCTTGCCTCACTGGTGGACCGCGAGTCGCTTTGCAGCACCGCCATGCCGGGCGGTGTCGCCCTCTGTCATCCCCGCCGACCCATTCCCGCAGTCATTCAGCGGCAGTTTCTGTGTTTTTTGCGTAGCGCCACACCCGTGGATTTTGGAGCTGAGGACGGCGAGGGCACTTCAATTTTCTTTCTGTTGTGTGCCCCGGACGACCGCTCGCACTTGCATGGTTTAGCCCGCCTAGCGCGAATTCTCCATGGCGGCGGCCTTAAGGAACTCAAATCAGCAACCTCCACTGAGGGAGTCTTGGCGGCGCTGGCCGCAGCCGAAGCCGCCATTCAAATCAAGGATTGAGTTTGGTTTCTTGAGTGGCTGGAGATGGGTCTTCGCTGTCATCTGCCCATCCCACTGACAATGTGTCGCCACTGTCACCACCAAATAAAACCGGGGCCGCCGATTGGTATCGGCGACCCCGGAGTGGAGTTATTGGTAAAATCCCTCGTACAGGCCCGAACTCAGGGCTGCAGGGCTGCCACGCGTATAAACCATACCGGCGTCTTCAGGAGGCCAGCACTAACCTGTACCACCACGGTTTGGACGTCGGCAATCACATCCCCTGGTGTCTGGATCGCGCCGAGGTCCTCACTCCACGTCTGCAGGTCCGTGGATGTTAGCACGGAGTAGGTGATCCCGGTGAGCGTTGGATCACGCCGGGTGTAGGTGAATGTTCCGTTAGTCTTATCCAACGGTACGCTGATCGGGTTGGCCGACGCTCCACTGACTGGATTGAGACCGAAGGCGTATTCTTGGAAATTGCTCAAGCCGTCGCCATCCGTATCGGCGGCCGGGTTTGAGACATCGGCGGGCAGGTATCCCGCAGCCCACGCCGCATAGTCCGCGCCGACGACGATCTCAAACGCTACGGTGGCCCGCTGCGGGATGACCGAGCTATCGGATACATCGGTGGCTTCAAATACATCGGTGCCACCAGTGGTCGAACTAACGGTGAACGTGACGACGCCCGCGCCATTGGTGATGCCCCAAGGAGGTGTGATGACAGGCGATCCGCTGCCGGAGACCTGACCCAAGCTTACCTGTTTGCTCGCAACGGGGAGATTGAGCCCATCCTTCAAGGTGACGGTGATCGTTGAAGGGGTGGATCCGTCGGCCGGCACCGCAGCCAAACTGGCCACCACCGTGGAGAGTGCCGGATTCAGCGGTGCTGGAGTGGCGTTGACCTCAGCCGTGTAGCTGCTCACACCCGCCGTATTGGTGGCCGCCACGATATAAAAGTAGGAGGTCCCGTTGCTAACCGTTTTATCCGTATAAGACACCGTGAACGGCGTTGCTATCTCGGTGTAGGGCCCACCTGCGGTCTCCGAACGCTTGACGCTGTAACCGGTGGCTCCCGTTACCGCAGTCCAACTCAGACCTATGGCGTCATTTCCGGCGGTCGCCGTAGGGTCCGCCGGTGTCGTCGGTGTGGTGATGACATACAGTGTGCCGGAACCGGTGAAATGGATATCATCCACATAATCGGGGGCTGGCGTCGTCGTCGATGTGCCGTACGTCCCGCCAGGCTGGGCAGCGCCGCCAAAGGCCAGACCGCCAATCGAGACTGGCTTGCTGAAATTCAAGTCCAAAATTGCTCCGTTGGTTAGATCCAGATGAGTCGAGACCAAATCTGGAGTGGTGGCCGTGCCCATGAAGTTGACGTTATCATAAGTGCCGGTGCCGACGGTCGGGCTCACTCCGACGGCGGAAATCGCCAGCCCGAGATAGGTGGTTGCGCCCCACTGGCCATAAGGGTAGGTGTGGGTCTGGACCGGAGTCCAATTGGTGCCGTCGCCGCTTCTGAAGGTTGTGAGCAAGTCGCCTGCTCGGGTGATGCGCAGCCAGTTGCCCGTGCCCGCAGCCGTCGATTGAAGGGTAGCGCCGTTATCGCGGTAGGCCGATATATGGTTGGCCCAAATTCCGGCCCAATTGCCACCGCCGCTCAGATTCACATTGTCGCGGGCAATGATGCCAATGGCACCGGCTGAGCCCCCCGTGACATGGCCACTGATATCAAAATCGCCGGTTGGCAAAGCCACGTAGTGCCAGACGTGATTATCGGGCTGACCAAGACCCACGTTGCCGACGCTGTTGATATTGCTGCCGCTCACGGTCCAAGCGCCGTTGCCGCTGAACACCGCCGGATAGGCCGTCGGCAGCGTACCGACGCCCTGGCCCATGCCGATGACCCCGTCGTATCCCGTGGTGTTGAGATCCAGCGTGCCGCCGTTGGCGGTGAGCGTGCGGTGTTGCGCCAGGGTGGGATGGACAAAATCCCCGCCGTCCTGGTTGCTAAGGCTAAAGTGACTGCCTCCAGTCAAGGTGACTGTCAGACCGGTGAGTTTCGCACTGGTGGTCACGGCCAGCGGATTAGCGGATGCATCCAAGCTGCTGGACAGGGCATTGAGGTCCAGCGTAGTCGTCTGGACACCGGCGGCATGGATGGCCGCTGCGGCACCGTTGGCCACGCTCAGGTTCGTCAGGGACTGGCTGGCACCAACCTTGAGGGTGCCACCACTCACAAGCGTCGGGCCGGTGTAGCCGTTGGTCACGGTCAGTTCGAGCGATCCGCTGCCGGTCTTGGTCAGGCCACCGTCTCCGCCGATGGCAGTGCCGAAGGTGACGTCGTAGCCATTGGTGTCAATTTTTGCCACTTGGCCGCTGAGGACCGCCGCGATCTTGCCGGAGACGTCGATAGCGGTGGCACCGGCACCGGCCGGATACTGCAAGGTACCACCTTCGAAAGTGAGGCTAGCGCTGCCCAGGCTACCGGGCCCGGCAACTTGAAGGGTGCCGGCCTTGAGGAATGTGCCGCCGCCATAGGAATTGGAAGTGCTGGTGAGTTCAAGCCTGCCGACACCGTCCTTGGTCAAGCCATGGCTCCCGGTGACGAGGGAATCAATCTCTGCGGTTGCCGTTCCAGTGGAAACGCTGATGGTGTTAGTCGGGGTATCCGCTCCGGCGAGGTTGAGCGTGCCCCCCGTCAACTGATAGCCATCGACTGAAAACGCAAGTCCCGAGTGGGCGTCAACGACACCAGTGACAGTCACTGCACCAGGAGTACCTGCAAAACTCAACCCGGCCGAGGTGGATTGGGCCAGCGTGCCCTGTTCGCCAGGGTTGGCTGCCCACAGATTCGATGACGCGCTCCAAGTGCCGGCACCGCCACCGGTTGGGCTGGCTGCCCAAAAGGTTCCTGTGGCAGCAGCATCAACCCCACCGATGACCGTGTTGAAGGAAGTGGCCAGGCGGATCTCATCCACAGCATAACGCGCTCCGGCCACCGATAAAGTGGTGAAAGTCGTCGGATCGAATGAGAACGTGTTGGTCACGGCTCGGGCAGTGAAATTCGCCTCATTGAGGGTCTCTGTGTTATCGAAGGCCGCGACATGCATGGTATGCGGACCGGCAAGTGCCGCACCCCAGACGAACTTGACGATCAGAACCTTGGGCTTGTTGTCCCGGGTCCACTTGGCGTTCGGTGCCACGAGGTCCACCGAGTTGCCTGCAAGTGACACCGTGTTCGCGCCGTTCGTCCAGATGTTAGCTCCAAAGTCAGTGGCATATCCAAACGAATTCGTGCCATCGGTATATTTAGAGGCCAGACTCCCGACGCCGACGCAATTGCCGTTGGCATCCGCGCCCACGCCGCCACCACTGAGATCGGAAGCCACCCGGCCGGCACCAATTGCCAGCGAGAAGGCCGGGAATCGTTGGTGATTCGCCAAGGCCACGCAACTCAACCATGTGGGCTTGGTCGGATCACCCAACTGGGCCGGGATGGATGGATCCAGCGTGATATAGGCAGATATGTGGTCGGGCGTGTTGTTCCAATTGCCGGTGCCGGCGTAGTTGCCGCTGCTCGATGCCAGCAGCGCGCTCGTCCCGGTGTACCACTGGGTAAATGCCGCTTGCACCGCGGAAAGCCCCGGCACTTCCGGACCGGTGGGTTCGATCCGGAAGCCGTTGGTGCTCGGTGAAACATTGTTGCAATACGTGGTCCACGACCCGCTCGTGCCGCTATTGCCTGACAAGCCGGATACGACCGGTGGCGTTTGGCCATTCAAATAGGTAAATGCAGGATAGGTCGCCGAGGCGTAATTAAATCCCTCGTACAAGAGCAACTCTGCCTGGGCGATGGAGGTGAGCCCAGCCAACCCGAGGGCTAGGGTGGCTAGACCGGCGGAGCGCCGCCAAGGCACTGCGGTCGCCAGAGCGGCAAAGCGCGCGGCAAGGGAAAAGGAGGGTTGAATAGGTTGGTTTGAAGGGAACATGAATTTCGATAGATTTGATTTTTTGTATATGATTTCTTTGTGGGGGCTTCTTTGGTGCTGGATCGGCGGGCGGTGATTCTCACGTGTTCTGCGTGCGCAAAGGGAATGCACACCATCCACCGCAATCATCACCGCCCGCGTTATGCAGCAACCACCAAAACCGAATATGCGTTTCGCACTAACTGACAGCGCTGGCGAGTGCCTGATCCAGATCCGCCAGGATGTCCTTGATGTCCTCGAGACCGACGGCGAGCCGGACATAGTCCGCTGTGACGCCGGTGGTTTCCTGTTCTTGCGACGTCAATTGTGAGTGGGTGGTGGAAGCGGGGTGAATCACCAAACTCTTGGCATCGCCGATATTGGCCAAATGGGAAAACAGCTTTACACTGTTGATGAAGCGAATGCCCGCTTCCAAGCCACCCTTGATGCCAAAGCCAACGATGCCACCAAATCCCGTCTTCAAATATTTGGAGGCCAGCCGATGATGTGGGCTGTCTTCCAAACCGGGGTAATTGACCCAGGCCACGGCCTGATGGGCCTTGAGGAAGCGGGCGACGGCCAGTGCATTTTCGGAGTGTCGAACGATTCGCAGAGGCAGGGTTTCGATGCCTTGCAGGAATTGGAATGAGTTGAACGGACTGATTGCCGGGCCAAGGTCGCGCAAAAGTTGCACCCTCACTTTGATGATGAAGGCGATGTTGCCCGCACCGGGCACGTTGCTCAGCGCATCCCAGTAAACCAGCCCGTGATAACTCGGATCAGGTTCGGTAAACTCGGGAAACTTGCCGTTGTTCCATGCAAACTTCCCGCTGTCAACGATCACCCCCCCTATCGAGGTGCCGTGGCCGCCAAGATACTTCGTGGCTGAAATCACCACAATGTCCGCGCCGTGATCAATAGGCCGAACCAGGCCGACACCAACGGTGTTGTCCACCACTAACGGGATGCCAGCCTCGTGGGCAATGGCTGCGAGGACCTCAAAGTCTGGCACGTCTAGTTTGGGATTTCCGACGGTCTCCGCATAGATGGCCCGAGTCTGCGGCGTGATTGCCCGGCGGAATGCCTCAGGGTCCTGTGAGTTGACGAATTTCACCGAGCGCCCGAGTTTCGGGAAGGTGTAATGGAATAGCGAATAGCTGCCGCCATATAGATTGTCAGCGGCCACGATCTCGTCGCCGGGCTGAGTGATGGATAACAAAGCCAGGCTGATTGCGGCTTGCCCTGAAGCAAGCGCCAGTGCGCCGCTGCCGCCTTCCAGCGCCGCCACGCGCTGCTCAAACACGTCGGTGGTCGGATTCATCAGCCGCGTGTAGATGTTGCCAAACTCTTTCAGCGCAAAAAGATTGGCCGCATGCTCAGTGCTCTTGAACACATAGGAAGTCGTTTGATAAATCGGCACCGCCCGCGATCCAGTCGTCGGATCGGCCGTTTGGCCCGCATGCAAGGCGAGAGTCGCCAGATGGTTGTTGGATAGGCTCATGAGAATGTTGCTTGGTTTTGATATATAGGGATAAGGCGGCAGTGCCCGGGCCGGGTACTGGGCTGCGACGGCGGGCTAACGCCGCCGCAACCCTCCCGAGTCGGTTTTTTCGTTAGAACTCGTTCTTGATGGTGACTCCGATCGACGAGTTTGCATCGTGGTTCAAGACGCCGCCAAAGTGGCCATAGCCGAGCGCCACGGTGAAGTGGTTGCTCACGACGTAGGCCAAATCAATGGTCCACCAGTCCTGCTCGGCAGCGATGAGCCCCGGGATCGCCTTGTAATCGTTAGGCTTTTGCCGGTATTCGCCGGCCAGAATCAGCCTGTCAGTTAGAAACACGCCGACGCTGCCCTCGAAGTTGGCGGAATAATGGTTAGTGAAACCCAGCAAACCCAGGTGGGCAGCCTCGGTCTCGCGAACGCCCACATTGACCAACACGGGGAGCGGCAGGTTCTTGAACAATTTGGTGGCATAGAGGGTGTAGTCCACGCCGCTGTTGCTTTCAATCCCGATGGCCTTCAACGTACCAGCCAGCTCGCGGTTGATGTCATCGACCGAAGTGTTGACCTTATAATGGGCACCGAAGGTCAGGGCGGGCAACCAATCCTGGCCATATTCCCCCTCATTGAGCAGTGCCAGGCGAGCGTTGAAGTTATGAAGTTCCACCCCTTTCTCATTGATGCCAATGAGGGTGGCATTCTGAATGGCTTGGGGCAGGTCGCCGATGTCCAACCGGTCATAGCCATATCCCAGTTCCAGCCGTTGCCACGGAGATTCAGTTAGCGTCAGGGCCTCAAGGTTTCGACCGTTGCCCAGATCCACAATGGCCGCTCCAACGCTCGGACGCCCGAGGGGCTCGCCGTTGCGCGGAGGATTGACGAGATACGCCGATAGCGTGGAAAAGATCCCTCCGTTGCCCTCAATTTCATGCAAGGGTAATGGTGGGCCTTTTTCCGCCGCCGGAACAGCTTCTGTTTTGGCCGGCTCACCGCCGGCGTACAATGCACCTCCACTGAGCAGTGCGAGGGTGACTGCCGCCTTGAGCGGCACCAATCGGTGTTTTGGATGCTTGAGTCTCTTCATGATTCTGTAGGGTTGGTTCTGTTGGATTCGGCTTGTTTGCTTTCATCGGACGACAATAGAGCGTCCCGGGGCAATTATTATTATTTTTATCCCGACTTGTAAAGTCTTATTTAGAAAAAATATTTATTTCTAATCTCCATGTTCGACCCCAAGCGTACCATGGGGCCGAGCAAGATCCATTCCCTCTTTGTCACTTGATCCAGTCGCAACCATTTATCTATCACCCCGAAATCTTGCTATGAATCACGCATCAACCGACGTACTCACGGCAACCTTACCGGAGTAGGACTCCTACCTCCTCCCCCGGGGGGTCGCCAACATCCGCCCGCCCCTTCCTCACACGCATGAATATCGCTTGCCTGATCACCCTGCTTGCCGCTGTGGCGGCCTTCGACGCTGCGGCCCAGACAGAAGCCAGTGCCGAGCCCGCGTCGAGTGTCTTCGAGAAGGCGGTCCCTCCAGTCCCGATAGAGCCGATTGACCGCTTGGTGGCGGCCAACTTGGAGCCGCTGGGGATTCATCCGCTGCTGTGCACCGATGCGGTATTCGTTCGCCGCGTCTATCTGGACGTGATCGGCACCTTGCCCAGCGCGCAGGAAGCCCGCGATTTCATCCTGGATGCCGACGTCGTGAACAAGCGCAGAATCCTCATTGACCGGCTGCTGACACGCGACGAATTTGCCGATCTATGGGCGTTGCGCTGGGGCGATGTGTTGCGCATCAAGGCGGAGTTTCCGGTCAATTTGTGGCCGAATGCGGCACAGACCTATCACCGCTGGCTGCGCTCCGCCATCGCAGCCAACAGGCCCTACGACCAATTCGCCCGCGAACTGCTCACCTCCAGCGGTAGCAATTTCCGCGTCGGACCAGTCAACTTCTACCGCGCCATCCAAAATCGCAAGCCGGACGGTCTGGCCACCGCCGTCGCCCTGGCGTTCATGGGGACCCGCGCCGAGACGTGGCCAGCGGAGCGACTGGCCGGAATGGCGGCGTTTTTCTCCCAACTTGGATACAAACCGACCAGCGAGTGGAAGGAAGAGCACGTGTTCTGGGATCCGTTAGGCACCAGCACCACTCCCGGGAACACAGCCCCAGGCCGCGCCGACATCGCGCCGAGCACGCCGCCGCCGAGCACGCCGCCGCCTGGCATCTCCCCGGCACCCGCGGCCGCCCCCGAGCCGGTTCCCAGCCATCCGCGATTTGCCACCTTCCCAGATGGCCAGAAAATTCAATTGGCCCCGGACCGCGACCCGCGGCAGGTGTTCGCCGAGTGGCTGACCCGACCGGACAACCCGTGGTTTGCCCGCAATCTTGCCAACCGGCTATGGGCCTGGCTGGTGGGGCGCGGCGTGATCCACGAGCCCGACGACATCCGGCCGGACAACCCGCCGAGCAACCCGGCCTTGCTGGCGTATCTCGAACAGGAACTCGTCGCCAGCCACTACGACTTGAAACACCTCTACCGGCTCATCCTGAATTCCCAGACGTATCAATTTTCCTCGGTGCCGCACTTTCCATCACCTGCAGCGGCGGCCAATTTTGCCAGCTACCCGCTGCGCCGCCTGGATGCGGAGGTGTTGATTGACGCGATCAACAAAATCACCGGCGCATCAGATCTCTATACCAGCGCCATCCCAGAGCCCTTCACCTATATCCCAGAAAACCAACCCGCCATCGCCCTGCCGGATGGCAGCATCACCAGCCCATTCCTGGCCCTCTTCGGGCGCTCAGCACGCGCCACTGGTTTGCTCAACGAGCGCGACAACAAGCCAGTGCCCGCTCAATGGCTCCACCTCCTCAATTCCAGCCACATCCAACGCAAGCTTGAACAAAGCGCCAAACTCAAAACCATCCTGGATCCGTCCCGTCCACCGGCCGCAATCATCGAAGAACTCTATCTAACGATTCTATCGCGATTCCCCTCCCCCGCCGAAGTGCAAACCATCGAGGCATACGGCCCGCAAAAACCCTCCAAACCGGCACCGGCCGCCAAGCCCGGCCAAGCGGCCAAGCCACCCACCCCCGTTGTGGTGAAACGCCGCGAAGACTGGCAGGACATCGCATGGGCACTCCTCAATAGCTCGGAATTCCTATATCTCCATTGAACCATGAGCACTCAACCTCGGATCCACCCGAATCCCGCCTATCCCATTGGCCTCAACCTCAGCTTGGGCCACTCCATCAACCGGCGCGACGCCCTCCGCATCGGCTTGTTCAGCACCGCAGGCATGCTGTGTTCTAGCCATTTGTTAGCCGACAGCCCGGAACCCACCCCGGAGCCAGCACCCGCGATCCCCACCCCGCCGCGTGCCGCCAAGGCCAAGTCGGTGATCCAGATTTTCCTGTGGGGCGGCATGTCACACATCGACACCTGGGACCCGAAGCCGGACGCTGGCTACGATTATATGGGCGAGTTCCGCACGGCGATTCCCACCAACGTCGATGGCATCCAACTCGGCGAGCTATTTCCCAATCTAGCCAAACAGGCTGACAAGTATGCGCTGATCCGCAGCATGACCCACC
The DNA here is from genome assembly GCA_903875675.1 of Akkermansiaceae bacterium. GTDB lineage: Bacteria > Verrucomicrobiota > Verrucomicrobiia > Verrucomicrobiales > Akkermansiaceae > Luteolibacter. The sequence continues at coordinate 4,852 of CAIQXC010000037.1, read as the reverse complement.
GCAACAACGGCCATGAGACGGCGGCCTATCTGATGCAGACCGCCCACGCCCCCGGCGAGCGTTTGGCCTATCCGAGTGTTGGGGCGGTGTTCGCGCACTTCAAGAGCCCGGGCTACAAGGGTCTGATCCCGCCATACGTGGTGCTGACCCAGCCGCAGGGGCGGTTTTGCGAGGAAGGGTTTCTGGGACCCAAAATGAAACCTTTCGCCACCGGCGGCGACCCCAACGCCACTCGCTTCGAAGTCGAGGGCATCGTCTCTCGCGGCATTTCAGACACCCGCCAAGTGGCCCGCCGCGAGCTGCTCAGGAAAATGGATACGCTGGGTGCCGCCATGGCCACCAGCCCGCAACTGGCCGCTGCGGTGGAGGCCAAGCAACAGGCGTATGAGTTGATTCTGGGCCAAGGCCGCGATGTGTTCGATCTAACGAAAGAGAAACCGGACCTGCGCGACCGCTACGGCCGCCATACATTTGGCCAGGATTGCCTGGCCGCCCGCCGCTTGGTCGAGGCCGGAGTTCCCTACATTGTCATCAACTATCCCGGCGGCTGGGACACCCACAGCAATCATTTCCCGACCATGCGCCGGCAATGCCCGCAATTGGACCAAGGCCTCGCCATGTTGTTGCAGGATTTGCAGGACCACGGGTTGCTGGAGACCACCATCGTCTGGTGCTGTGGCGAATTTGGCCGCGGGCCCAAGGTTGACTGGCAGCCACCGTGGAATGGCGGCCGCAACCACTACGGCAATGTCTTCACCGCACTGGTCGCCGGCGGCGGATTCCAAGGCGGCCATGTCGTCGGCTCATCCGATAAACGCGCCGAGGAAGTCCAGGACAGGCCCGTCTATCCGGTTGATTTGTTAGGTAGCATCTATGCCTTGAGCGGCATCGACCCCAACGCAAGGCTGCCCCATCCAATGGGCAGCGAGGCCCATGTCTTGCCCGCAGCGGCGGAAGGCGCAAAATCCGGTGGCATTCTAACTGAAATCATGGGATGAACCCCCCACCTCACCGATCCCATCTCCAGCATGGACTTATTTTAACACGTTCATTTTCAAAGAGTTAAATAAAACAGCCATTTCCCCCCTGCCGTGCCCAGCGTCCTTGTGAAGAAGTCAAGTTTCCCAGGACCGAATTGATTGACGATTGACGATTGTTGATTTTGGATTTTTGAAGTGAGCTTGGTTCGTGCGGAAAGTCGTGTCCAAGCTCACATCAGAAATCAACGTTCATCAATCATCAATCATCAATCATCAATCATCAATCATCAATCATCAATCATCAATCATCAATCGTTCGACTGAGCTCACGCCGAAGTCCTCTTCACCTCTCGCTTGGTTTGACGCTCCACCTCGCTAAATTTTTATGACTGCCTGCTCCATTACTCGCCCCGGGTTCCTGTCTTGCGTCTTCCGAGCTTGTGTCTTCTGTCTGAGGCGCAGCCTCTCCGGTATCATGGCGCTGTCTCTTGCTTTGGCCATGGCTCCGGCAGCCCAAGCGCAAAAACGGCCCTACATCGGCTATGCCTATCCGGCTGGCGGCCAGCAGGCCACCACCTTCCAAGTCAAACTCGGTGGCCAAAATCTCGATGACGTCAACGCAGTGCTCGTCACCGGCCCGGGTGTCAGTGCCCGGGTACTCGAGTATTTCCGCCGCTTGGGTAACCAGGAGGTCCAGTTGCTCAACGAACAATTGAAGGAGTTGAAACCCACGCCCCCCGCCGCTCCAGCGACGGCTCCAGCGACGGCTCCGGCAACGGCTCCAACAACGGCTCCAACAACGGCTCCAACAACGGCTCCAACAACGGCTCCAGCAACGGCTCCAGCAACGGCTCCAGCAACGGCTCCAGCAACGGCTCCAGCAACGGCTCCAGCAACGGCTCCAACAACGGCTCCAACAACGGCTCCAGCGACGGCTCCAACAACGGCTCCAACAACGGCTCCAACAACGGCTCCAACAACGGCTCCAGCGACGGCTCCAACAACGGCTCCAGCCACGGCTCCAACGATGGCTCCAGCGACGGCTCCGGCGATGGAAGCGGAGAAGACGGCGGCGGCCGCAGGCGTTGACCAAGCCACCCAATCCCTGATCGAACATATCGAACGGCACGTTCTAGAAGCCGTGCAAGCGCCTGCCTGTGCCTCGATCACCAATCTGGTCCTGATCGAGGTGACCATCGCCCCCGATGCCTTGCCGGGGCCGCGCGAATTGCGCCTGGTCACGGCGCGAGGGGTGTCCAACCCGTTGCAGTTCCACGTCGGCCAACTGCCCGAATCCTCTCGCAAGCCGATGATAGCCGCCAGCCTCCAAGTGCTCGGCAAAGAAGCCGCAGCGCTGCGCAAGCGGCCGCCCGAGGAGGCTGAGGTGCGCATCACTCTGCCCTGTACGGTCAACGGGCAGATGGCATCCGGCGAAGTCAATAGCTACCGTTTCCACGCGGAAAAAGGCCAGCGACTGGTGATTGCCACCCAGGCGCGGCAGTTGATTCCCTATCTGGCCGACGCCGTGCCCGGTTGGTTTCAACCCGTGCTCGCACTCTACGACAGCAACGGCAAAGAGCTGGCCTACGCCGACGACTACCGGTTCCACCCCGACCCGGTGCTTCTCTATCAAGCCCCCGCAGACGGCGAATACGTGTTTGCCATTCGCGACGGCCTGTATCGGGGGCGGGAGGATTTCGTCTATCGCATCAGCGCCGGTGAGCTGCCGTTTGTGACGAGCCTTTTCCCGCTCGGCGGCCCAGTCGGCACCGCACCGTCCCCGGCCCTGAGCGGATGCGGCTTGGCTGGGGCCAAACTCGATCCGACGCCCGCAACCACCCGCCCCGGGATTGTCATGCTCGCCACCAGCAATAAGGGCCTCGCCTCTAACCGCCTTCCATTCATGTTAGACACGCTGCCGGAACTGCTCGACACCGAGCCTAACGACACCACAGCAACCGCCCAGAAAGTCACACTCCCTGTCATCATCAACGGACGCATCGAGCGGCCGGGCGACTGGGACGTGTTTCAATTCACCGGCCATGCGAATGACCCACTCGTCGTCGAAGTCCAGGCCCGTCGGCTCGATTCCCCGCTCGATTCAGTGATCAAGCTCACTGATGCGGACGGCAAGGTGTTGGCCTGCAACGACGACTGCGAGGATCTAACATCCGGCATCCATACCCATCACGCGGACTCGCAGCTGATGACGAATCTACCAGCCGACGGCAACTATTTTGTCCACATCGGGGACACCGCGCAGCACTCGGGCGAGGACTACGGCTACCGCCTGCGGATCAGCGCGCCGCAGCCCGATTTCGAACTGCGCGTGGTGCCTTCCAGCGTGGGTCTGGCGCTCAAATCCGCCGCGACGCTGAGTGTCTATGCGGTGCGCAAGGACGGCTTCACCGGCCCGATCAAACTGCTTTTAAAGAATCCGCCGCCGGAGTTCACGGCCGCGCCGGTGCTCATCGCGGAAAACCAAACGCTCGCAAAGTTCACCTTCAAGTGTGGGCCGACGCCAACGAGCGTGCCCGTCCAACTCGTCGTAGCAGGCACCGCCATGTTAGGCACACTACAAGCCGAGCGCGAAGCCGTGCCTGCAGAAGACCGGATGCAGGCGTTTCTATGGCGGCATCTGGTGCCTGCCACCGATCTGCCGGTCCTCGTTTACGACCCGAAGTTACAGCCACAGCCGAAGCGCGTTGCTCCCGTCCGTCCACCACCGGCTGATGCGCCCGCTACCGCCGCCACACCACCACCGGCAACCGCTGCCCCGGGTACCAATCCTCTACCCGCAGGCAAGCCCAAGTTCACCAAACAGCAGATCGCCGGTCGCCTTCGCCAGCTCAAGCTCCTCTACGAAGACGGCCTTCTCACCGACGCCTTCTACAACGCGAAAGTCACCGAATGCGAGGCCGTACCATGAAGAAGACAGAAGAAGACAGAAGACTTCAAGACAGGAGAGAAGAACGCAAGAGAAGAGAAGAGACCTCGCGCAAAGGGCGCAAAGGAGGTTTCCCTCAAACACGGTTTCAATAGTCGTTAGGAAAAACGAAGGCCAACTCTTCTACGATCACGAGATTGTCGATAAAGCGGAAGGCGAACCAACCAGTAAGGCATCTGACGCTAACAATATGCGGAGTGGATCACCGGAAGATAAGCCTTCTACGGGCAAGGTAGTTCGCCAAGCCGTGGGCGTCAAACCGGAAGTATCCTTCGCTACCGGCCGGGCAGACTTGGCCGGATTCAAGGCGCTTATCTTCCTTTGCGCCTTGGCGGCTTTGCGCGAGATATTCTTTCTGAAAAAAGACATGGACCGCCTGCGCTCCGACTCTAATGTGATAAGGCCACATCCCTTCCAGCAGAAGAAGAGGGCACACCGTGAAACGCCGAACGGCGCTGCGGGCTGATCTGCTTTTGCAAAGCGCCTTTACGAATCGAAGAAATGCCAAAAATTCCACAAGTCCGACGAGCGACCGCCCCGAAAGGCAGCTTAAAAGCTGTCAGAGAGGATCATCCGCAATCTTATCGTGTCAACGGAAAATCGTTGCACGATCCAATTCGCTTTATTGACCTGTTCTGCGGCATCGGTGGATTCCGACTTGCATTCGAGCGAATAGGTGCGAAATGCGTGTTTTCCAGCGACTCGGACAAGTTCAGTCGGCAGACCTATGAAGCCAACTTCGGAGAGGTTCCACATGGTGACATGTCGCAGCGGGGCGGCCCGGCAACCCGTGTCGCGCAGCCCGGCTCCGCCGCCTGAAGAAAAATCCTTGCCAATAAGCGCGCCAAGAACTAAGAGTCTCCCCGTTAGCCAGCCCTGCGGGCTTCTAGCAGATTAACGGAATTCTGAACGCCCCCGAAGGATG
>CAIQXC010000036.1 GCA_903875675.1 Akkermansiaceae bacterium | reverse complement strand
TATGGCTTTTTGCGAGCAAAAAGCTTTTTCGCTTTCTTCACGAGACCCGCTCGCCGCCCCCGATTTTAATTCGCCGTTTAGGTGCCATTTTCCCCGTTTTTATTGCGACGCGTTACAGTATGGCTGATGCCTGCGTCTTGAACACGATAGGTCCCGGCATCCTGAGCTTTCACTGAAGGGGTTGTCATCCGAGACATCGACAGGGTTGCTGGCGTCGACTCGTAAATCTGCTCATCATATTTCTTAATTCTCGCTTGGACCGCACTGACCACCTGGGACGCAAGGGTGTCTATCCGACCTCGTTCGATTTCCATGGCATCCGACACGCTTCGAGGAATCACAACCTGCCCAAATTGGTTGGCCGCGCCGTTGAGCAGATCCAGCGCATGTTGCCCGACCGATGTGGATGCCGTCTGCGTGGTGCCCCATGCCGCATGGCAGTAATTCCCTGCAACGGTGCTAGACTGATTGGGAGTTGGCCATCCCATACCTTGGCTTTCGGCGGAAACCACTGCGTCTGATCCTAATGGCGCCACCACCATGCCTGGAGACAGCCCGCTAACCGTAGGAGTCGGTTGATCAAGATAGAGAGCCTTGTAGAAGACATGGTTCGTACCGGAGTGCCCGGGTGTCTGTCCGCCATCCACGGTAGTCCAGACCATGTGTAGCCGTGCGGAAGGATCACACGCCAAGTTCCTGTTGAGTTGGGCCAACAGCGTATTGTCTCCGATCCTGAATTTCTCTTGAAAAACCTTGACCGGGTCCAAAAATCCCAAGGTTTGTCCAAGATTGGCAAGTATAGAACCCCACATAGGTAGCGAATCATTTCTCAGATCCAAAGCCATTTCGCACATGGAGGAACCGACATGCGGAGAACCCAGGGTAATCACGCGTCGGAATCGTCCTCTGAAAAAATTGCTTTGATTGCGGAACGGAACAAAACCCATGCCGGTCACATTGGAGCCATCGTTGTTGGTCTCGCTTGAGCAGAGCATCCTCAACAACACGCCACCCTGGCTATGCCCTATGGCATCATATCTAGTGAAGGCCCAGTTTTTCCGCCAGTCCATTTCTGGATCTCCGTCGATGTGATTCGCCAACTCTCCGTGAAGCACGCCGACAAGCCGTTTAACATCCCAGAATGTGTTGACGAAACTTTGGTTTTCCGTCCCATACGATTGCGGGATAACGAAATCGTTACCACGATCAATTTGGATGGGGCTTAGGAAGTCATGGCTCCAAGCTGTGTTGTCGGAATTATACCCATGAACCAATACCACCGGAGGCTTGCGGATCCCGAAATGGTAGCTTGCAAATACGCGCGCGGAAGCCACTTTCCTCACTTTCATGTTTACGATAACGGGCGCATAATAGCGGAACGATCCAAAGCCGGTTATTGTGGTAATGTCCTCGGAATTAATCGGACTAAGAACAAGAAACGCCCTGGAGGATTGGGGGGAAAGGGTGAATTTCGTCCCCGCGACACATCGGTTGGCAGCCAACACCTGAAGCTTTGATGTGAGAGATCCATTGTATTTTCCCATGCCAATCATTTCCAGCATGACCTCATACTGAGTGCCGGAATCGGGCAAGGAAGTGCCGGTAGCATCCACTTGGAAAAGCAGTGGAGTCACGCCGTCGGCAACGAGGCCCCCTGTTGCTACAGGTCCTGTCAGGGTGGGCGAACTCTGGTCGCATGTGATGACGGGCTGGGCGGCCAAGGCAGTTGGATCGCTCGCCTTTACTTGCAACGGATCATCGACCGTCGCACCACTGACTGCGTTTTCGATCACAGATCCGGTAACCCGGCGCATCGTGATCTGGAAGCCAGTGGTGATGTCTCGGGTATCGACCGTCACATCGGACGAATCTGCATAATCGGCAAATGCTTGGCAAATAGGGAGGATGAGAAAGACCGCTATAGTGGCGGTCTTGTGGAAGGAACGTGAGTTCATGTTAATTCGCGTTGGGGAATTGGTTTAAAATTGCATGAAAAGAAATACCTGCTGCTAGGGGATGGAACTGCGAGCTACGCGGAATCCGAAGATCATGTAGGCATTGATGGGCGAGTCGCCGTTGCGGAAGGCGCAGCGCGTCTGGCTCGCATAGTGGTTCCAGCTACCGCCACGGAGGACGCGGTACGAGCCCGATGCAACACCACGCGGATCGATCTGCGCCCCATCAGTATAACTTCCATCCCGGTCCCAGCACCACTCCCACAGGTTGCCAGCCATGTCGTACAACCCGTAACCGTTTGCCGCGAAACTCCCCACCGGCGAGGTATAGGGAAAGCTACCAGTACCCCAGGTCGGATGCCAACCCCGTGTCGGACTCACGTCGTAGCTGGATGTACTGATGCTGTAATAGTTCGCCTTGCTGTGGGTGATCGTGTCGCCCCATGGAAAGCGCTTCCCGTTCAGTCCACCCCGCGCCGCCTTCTCCCACTCCGCCTCGGTCGGTAGTCGATAGCCATTGGCACTCCAGTCGCAGACCACCGCACTGTTATTGGTCGTCCGATACACCATCCCGGATAGCGTGTAGCAGGGCGTCAACCCCTCCTTCTCGCTCCGGGCATTGCACCACTTCACTATGTCATACCAAGTTATCGTTTGCACCGGATGATTGACCGCCTTGCCCTCCCCCGTGCTCAAATCCGTGTAGTTGTGGGTCAGACCCCACGTCTGGACCACATCCCAGTCCGCTTTCGTCACCAAATATTTCGCCATGTAGAACGCGCTCACATACACAGTATGCACCGGCAACGCATTGGTGTCTCCATCCAGAGAGTCCCCCATCTCAAAACTCCCCGTAGGGATCAGCGCGAAGCCGTCAGGCGCAGGCGGCGAGTTGCTAGCCGCAACCCGGAAGCGCATGGTGGTGCTGATCTGGTTGTTCCAGTCTGTGCCCGCATTCCAGACGATGTGCTTGTTGCGCCCGGGTTGCACGTTGGCTCCCAGATCGCCGCTCAGCGTGGTGGCGGGAACCGCGAAACTGGTCCCGGCATTGCTGGAAATCTGGAGGCCCACATAAGCAGCCGTTGTCACACCGCTCACATCATACCAGACGTCCACAATCTTCGTCCCTTGCTGCTGCGCCGCCCTGATGTTCGTGACGGTCGGTTCTGCGGCTGGTGCCAGAATGCCAACTCCCAGCAATCCGGCGGCCAAAATCACCCGGCCAACACCTCGCAGCAGACGGTATCGTTCCTTGAACATGCCTACGGCTAACCAATTCCAAAGGGGGGCGTCCACGAGAAACAGGCTCAGCTCAGCGTTTTTTGCGATTTCGGTGCTGGGCCGTTTGAATCGGCACGCCAGGGCCGCCCGCAGCCGAAGGCAACCCCAACGAAATATTGCTCGAACGCATCGCCAAGGAGATCAAAAAGGATGGCGTTGTGGATCACGATTCATTCAGGCGGAAGTATGAAACGGCCATCACTTGTTACGACCATGCGCTGGGAAAACGTCCGGGCTGGAAGGAAGCCTTCGCCTCCGCAGGCGGCTTTGGCACCATCAACAAGTCGTTCTCCAGTCGCCTGCCCGAGCCGCTGGAAACTCTCCATTCCGAGATTTAGAACGACGTGGCCAGATGGCTAAAATACACCCAATGCGCACAATTCACTTGACGGGTTAATGCTACATTGCCAGTGAATCGTGCGTGCTTTCCCTGAAACGGCAATTTTTCGATCATCTGGCGGAGGTCACCGGCTCCGTCCCGGATCTGGTCGCCGCCAAGGTGGCTGGCTTGCCCCTGTTTTTGCGGGAGCGCTACCAATTCGGCCACACCCGGCTTTTCGGCCAGAGCTTCCTATTGGCGTTGGAACAGGGAACCCCCGAATCCGCGACACCCGGCGAATACGAGAAGCATGCGGACACACTACGCACCCAGGCCGGCGAGCCCGTCGTGCTGGTCCTGGCCGCGCTGCCATCCTACGTCCGCAACCGCATGGTCCGCTGCGGGCGTCCGTTCATCGTCCCCGGCAGCCCGATCTTCAGTCCCACGGCGTTGATCGACCTGCGCGAACGCTTCCGCCAGCCCAAGCCCAAGGCTGGCAAACCCCTCACGCCAGCCGCCCAATGCGTGTTGCTCTACCACCTCCAGCGCCAGCCGCTGGAAAACCTGCCCCTGCGGGAAATCGCGGAAAG